>JAYEGJ010000025.1:0-15041 GCA_034658975.1 Actinomycetota bacterium | reverse complement strand
TCGGCGTCGGCGTCTGATCCGGCGACGATTCCGCCACCGGCATAGAGGGTGGCCTCCCGTCCCCTGAGAAGACCGCACCGAAGTGCGATCGCGAATTCACCGTCGCCCGCGGAGTCGAACCATCCAACCGGACCGGCATAGCGCCCGCGCGACCTGGGCTCGAGGTCCTTGATGGTCTTCATGGCGGTGTCCTTGGGCGTCCCGGCAACGGCGGCGGTCGGATGCAGCGAGGCGAGGACATCGAGAACAGTTGTCTCCGGGCGGGCTCTCCCATCGAATCTGGTGGCGAGATGCTTTAAGTCCCCAAACTGGAGGACGGTTCGGTCGTCTACGTCGAGAGCCATGACATGGGGGGCGAGCCCCATTTCAACGGAAGACTGGGATAGGGAGTGCTCGCGATCCATCTTATCGGACGACAGTTCGGCAGCCTCGACCGCAGTCCCGGCAAGAGCGAGAGACGTGATGTGGCCGTTTCTCAGTGAGACGAGCAGTTCCGGGCTGGCCCCGACCAGGCCGTCGACGGCAAAAGTGAAGCTGTCCGGTTCCGCCGAGATGAGTCTCGCGACTATGGAGCGGATGTCGAGGTCGTCGGAGAACGTCATCTCCACCTGACGGGTGAGGACGACCTTCTCGACAACATCAGCAGCAATGGTTTCGAGGGCGCCGGCCAGCCCGGACGTCCAGTCGTCGTATCCAGTGGAGACAACCGAGCCGGACCATTGACCGTTGTGAAGGGTCAGATCCGCCGCCGAGACCGTCTCTACTCGCTCGGGGATCTCGACTATGGACCCCGGCTCGTCGATATCAAAAGTGAATGAGGCCAACGCCAATGAGCGTCCGCTCGAGCGAAGTGCATCGAGCGCCCTGGCGTAGCGACCGGGGCCGGTCCCGGGGTCGAGGCGATCGACGTTTCCCTGTCCGATCAGGATCTGCTCTCTGGTCGCCCAGATCGAAGTCGGGTCCGAACTCATGCTCATGATGGGAAGGGTAGAACCGCTTCGTCTGCTTGGAGGCCTGTGAGCCGGTCTACGAGACGGTCGAACTCCGACAGATCTGCGGAAGCAGCCAGGCTGAGACGTCCGTCACCGCCGACCGCTGACGCGACACGTTTGGTCTGTGCCGCCACGGCCTCCGATGGATCGATGACGGTCACCCCCTCTCCGGCAGCTCTGGAGATGGCGGCTCTCAGGAATGAGAAGTGGGTGCATCCGAGAACAAGAACGTCGGCACCATTCTCAGTCATCCGATCAACGATGGGGGAGATGAGGAGGTTGGCACCTTCATCCTGGGCGTTTCCCGATTCGACCAGGTCCACCCACTCGGGACAGATTGCTGTCAGCACAGTGATGTCGGCAGCATGACGGTCGACAACCGATTGGAAGAGCATGCCCTGGAACGTCGCGGCCGTTGCGAATACCCCTACGACGCCGGACCGCGTCGACGCTCCGGCCGGTTTGACGGCCGGTTCCATGCCAACGATCGGGATGGCGTGGGCCTCCCGTAGGCTTTTGAGGGCCGCTGCGGAGGCGGTGTTGCAGGCGACGACGAGTGTTGTTGCTCCACGGTCGATCAGCCATTCCGCCACATCGTGAGAGATGTCAGCTACCTCTTGGAGGGTTCGAGTTCCGTATGGAGCGCGCCCCCTGTCGGCGACGTAGAGGATGTCTGCCGATGGCATTGTCTCCCGGATGGCCATGACGATGGACATGCCGCCCACTCCTGAATCGAACACCCCGATCATGAATAGTGGCCCGTTCCACAGAGCACTAACTTGGCCTTCCGAAAGGACGGAGGTTGGCTGTGGAAATTGATGGTTCGGTTGCTGTGGTCACGGGTGGTGTCTCGGGTCTCGGTTTCGGTGCCGCTCGTCGATTGGTCGATCGCGGAGCATCGGTTGTGATGGCAGACATCAACGAGGAACGAGGCAAGCAGGCGGCAAGCGAGCTTGGTGGGAACTCGCGATATCTGTCCTGCGATGTTTCGAATCCCGATGACGTCGAGGCCGCCTTCGAAGGTGCCGTGGATGCTTTCGGACGGGTCAATGTACTCGTCAACGCGGCCGGGGTTGCTCCTCCACAAAGGACGTTGAACCGGGATGGGTCCATGCACGATCTCGACCTCTTCAAGTTCGTGGTCGGGATCAACCTAATCGGGATGTTCGACGTGATCCGGAACGCAGCAAGGGTGATGGCCGCCAATGATCCCGGTGACTCGGGGGAGAGGGGAGTAGTCGTCAATGTTGCTTCCATCGCGGCGTTCGAGGGGCAGGTCGGTCAGGCGGCCTACTCGGCATCGAAGGGGGGCGTCGTCGGCATGACACTCCCTATTGCACGGGATCTCGCCGGCGTGGGGGTTCGAGTGGTGACCGTGGCTCCGGGCATCATGGACACTCCACTTCTGTCCGGAGCGCCGCAGGAGTTGCGCGACTCCCTCGCCAAGCTCAGTGTCTTCCCCCAGCGTCTGGGCACTCCCGAGGACTTCGCTCATCTCGTGCAGGCCATCATCGAGAACCCGATGCTGAACGGTGAGGTAATCCGACTGGATGCGGCCGCTCGAATGCCGCCCAGATAATGCCGGCCGACTTTGCCCAGACGAGGCGGAAGCAGCGGCCGACCAGCGCCTGTTCGCCCGATCCAGAACACGAGGCGGAGCAGAGCGCTAAGTAGTCCCCTTCTCCGCGCGAGCCATTTGACGACGGAGGCATGCGGGTGAAGTCGGCCGCCAAAATAGATATCAAACTCGCGGGATAGTTTCCAGGCTCTCCGGGTTCTCGAGGCTGCTCATGTCTCCGGGCTCATCGCCGAGGGCGACGGCCTTGATCACTCTCCTCATGATCTTCTGGGACCGCGTCTTGGGAAGATCGGGCACCCACTCAACCGTCTTGGGCCTGAAGGCCTTGCCGAGAGTTTCGTCCACGGTCGCCACCACACGATCGGTGAGTGATTGATCGACATCCACTCCGGGGGCGGCCACGACGAATAAGGCAATCGACTCCCCTTTGACCTCGTCCGGCACCCCGATCGCGGCGGCCATCACCACCTCTTCGAGCGCCACAGCGACCGACTCGATCTCGGCCGGTCCGATTCGCTTTCCGGCGATGTTGAGCGTGTCGTCGGAACGGCCATGCAAGTACCAGAAGCCGTCCTCATCGATCGATGCCCAATCCCCATGGACCCAGGTGTCGTCGAAACGTGACCAATAGGTGGCGACGTAACGCTCCGGCTCGCCCCAAAAACCGCGCGTCATCCCCGGCCATGAGCCGCGTATCACCAACTCGCCGACGGCATCCCGGAGCGGGTTTCCGTCGTCGTCGTAGACATCGGCGTCAACCCCAAGCGATGGACCGCCAAGCGATGTGGGCTTGATCCCCTGGACGAGGTTCGCCGAGAGGATGCAGGCTCCGATCTCGGTCCCACCGGAGATGTTGACGATGGGCCTTCGCTCCCCGCCGACATCCCTGAATAGCCACCACCACGGCTCGGGGTTCCAGGTCTCGCCCGTTGATCCGAATGTCTTCAGCATCGAGAGATCATGCTTGTGGGCTTCGCTCGCCCCATGAGGTTGAAGGGCTCGCACCAGGGTGGGGGATACGCCGAGGATGGTGATTCCGAGGTCTTCGACAACCTGCCAGATGCGATCGGGTCTCGGGTAGTTGGGAACACCGTCGAATGTCGCAATGGCCGCGCCATTACCAAGACCGGCGATCACCATCCAAGGGCCCATGATCCACCCCATATCGGTGGCCCACATCAGGACGTCGTCGCACTGAATGTCGAGTTGGAAGGCGCCCTCCTCGACGATCTTGACAGTCAGGCCCGCTTGAACATGGACAGCGCCCTTGGGCCGGCCCGTGGTGCCTGACGTGTAAGCGATGAGAACCGGATCCTCGGAGTAGGTCTCGACCGGTCCGATCGATTCCGTCCCGGACATCAGTTCATCCCAACCGACGTCACGGCCCTCGACACCAAGTGCCGGTGATCGCTCGGCGTAGTCGACAACCACGACGTGGTCGATCCCGCCAGAAAGCTCGACAGCGTGATCGGCCACCTCTTTCATCTCGATCAGCTTCCCTCGTCGGGTGAATCCATTGGCGCAGATCAATGCCTTTGGCTTCGGGTTCTCCAGACGGGTTGCCACTGCCTCGGCTCCATAGCCGGAGAACACCGGAATGAAGATGGCGCCCAGCCTGGCGATGGCGAGGAGTGACACGACTGCTTCTTGCGACATGGGGAGGTAGACGGCCACGGCGTCACCTCTGCCCACGCCCAGCCTGCGAAGGCCACCGGCCAGGCGGCCGACGTTTTCTTTCAACTCCCCGAAGGTGAGTTCACGGGTCTCACCGGACTCCTTCTGTGATCTGACCGCGACGCGATCGGGCTCGAGGTCCGCCCATCGGTCGACGCAAGCACGCGACAGGTTGAAGCTACCCCCTACGAACCAGGTGGCCCAGGGGTGCCCCCGCGATTCGTCGCGGACCGTCGCCCATGGCTTGTCGAAGGGAAGGCCGAGGTATTCGATGACAGCGGGCCAGAACCACTCCGGGTCGCTGGTGGAGCGGGCCACCAGTTCGTCGTAGGTCGCGATGCCGTGCTCGTTCATGAATCGAGCGGTGTGGGTGGCAGCTGCCCTCTCCGGCCCGGGCTTCCAGACGATCTCCAACGAATCCATAGGCCCAGCAGCGTATCGAAGATCCCCCGACCACGGTGTGCTGGGACTTAGCCTTCGAGTGTGGCGACGGGATTCGACTCGGAACAACGCGGGTTACTCATCCGCAGGACGGTGCTCCAGGCCATCGCACTGCTTGTGGTAGCGGCGGCCGTCTGGCTCGGATTTCTGCTGAGAAACGTCCTCTTCATGGTCTTTGTAGCGTTCTTTCTCGCCATAGCCCTCGAGCCGCCGGTTCATTACCTCACCAAGCGCGGATGGAGACGCGGGGCTGCGACCGGGGTCGTGTTCCTGGCCGTCCTGTTAATGACGGTCCTCTTCTTTTGGGCGCTTGCCCCGCTTTTCGTCGAGCAGATCGGCGATCTGGTTGAAGCCGTTCCCGGGTACATCGAGAGCGTCATCACCTGGCTGGGAGATACGTTCGGATTCGACTTCTCAGATTTGAACCTCGACGACGCCGGGCAGGACCTCGCCAATGCCCTCGGCTCGGTGAGCGGATTCCTGGTGGGCGGGATCGTGGGGCTCACCTCCGCGATCGGCGGTTTCCTCATATTCGCCACGACCGTGGCGCTGTTCGCCTTCTACATGATCGCCGAGCTCCCTCAGCTACAGCGCACCGTGCTCTCGCTCATGCCAGAGTCCCAGCAACACCGTGCCCTGCATATCTGGGATGTCTCGGTGGAGAAGATGGGCGGATACATCTACTCGCGCCTGGTTCTGGCAATCGTGAGCGCAGCAATGGCGACCCTGTTCCTCTCCCTGCTCGAGGTTCCATTCGCCCTCTCGCTCGGCATCTGGGTCGGTGTGCTCAGCCAGTTTGTCCCCGTCGTGGGCACCTATCTGGCGGCGATCCTTCCCTCGGTCGTGGCCTTCTCATCCCGGGGCACGACCACGATGCTGTGGGTCATCCTGTTCTTCGTGGCCTACCAACAGGTCGAGAACTATGTCTTCTCGCCGAGAATCACCAAGCGCACGATGGAGATTCACCCGGCCGTCTCGGTGGCCGCGATTTTCATCGGCGGCAGTCTCATGGGGGGCATCGGCGTCATCCTCGCTCTTCCGGTGACGGGCATCGTTCAGGCGATCATCTCCGAGTCCCGAAAACACTACGAAGTCGTGACCGACGCGCCCGAAGGACGCGAAGCCAAGCCCTCCGAATAGCACTCCGGTGAGCACACAGCACTGGGCATAGACGACGACGGCCGTTTATTGTGGACCGGCGTACGTTTCCCAAACCGAGATTCGTACGATTACCCCTAGTTCGGAGGAAACTAAGTGAAGACAACGAAGCCCTTTGGGCTGAGGTTGTTTGCTCTCCTCGCCGTATTTGCCCTCGTCGTGGCGGCGTGCACCTCTGGTGACACGACAGACACGACCGAAGACGACGGCGGAGGCACCACTGCCACCACAACTGATGATGGCGATGGGACAACCGCTACAACCGAAGGCGATGACGGAGGACCTGCCCCTGTAGAGGGCGGGACGTTCCGCGTCGGCTTCATCTCCAATATCACCACCGACAACTGGTGGGCGGCACAGGACACATTGAACTCGACGTACAACCAGTACCTCGACAGTGGGAAGATCTCGCTGTACACCGTGTCCCTTCCGGGATTCGTACATATCCCGGCTGCTGCCTCGACACCAATCCCGGTACTCCCGGAGAAGGAAGGCGACCTCTGGGTTGTTGAGCAGCCAATGCGAGACGACCTGACATGGTCCGACGGCGTGCCAGTCACGGCGAACGACTTCGCCTTCTACTTCGACGCGGTTCGCGCTTTCAACCTTCAGACGGGTCACGCTCTGACGTTCCCGGCTGATGTCGAAAGTGTCACTGCTCCCGATGACTACACGGTGCGGGTCGAGTTCAACACTGAACCTGGCCTGGCCCTGTGGAACAACGGAGTAGCTTTTGGCGAATTCGTGCCGAGCCACTTCTGGCAGGAGCATGTCGACGCGGCAAAGGCTGCCGTCGAGGCCGCCACGTCCAGCATCACCGATGAGGATGCGACGACGGCCCTCGTCGATGCTGCTGCCGAGACCGAGGACACCGAGGACGACATAACCGCCGAGGATGTGACCCAGGAGATGATCGATGCCTACATCGCATCGACTGGCGCTTCCGAGGGACTGAAGGTCCTGTACGCCGTGCAAGGCGCCCAGGAGCCTTCGATTGGTTCGCAGATATTCGAGCAGTGGGAGACCGGCGCGTTTGCCGCCACCGTCTCCAACCCCGGCTACCCGGATAGCGGAAGCACCAACACCCTCTACACGGATGGGGCATTTGGCATCCTGACTGCCGCTGGTGAAGAGAACATCTACGGCGGCGAGGGGAGCGGCGAGCCCGTTGCCCAGTACGTCGAAGGACCGTTTGTCTCGGACATTCTCTGGGTCGAGCACTCCACCAAGGATGCCGCCTACGAGAAGCTCGCCGGTGGCGAGATCGACTATGTGTGGGACCCGACAGGTCTTACAACTGGTCTGCGCAACGAGTTGCAGCAGAACCCTGAGCTCAACTTCTCGGTGAACCAGTCGGACGGTTTCCGGTACATGGCGTTCAACCTGCGCCGGGCCCCGATGTCCGACCTGGCCTTCCGACAGGCCGTGTCGACGATCATCAACAAGGAGTTGGTGGCCGAGACCGTGCTTGCCGGCGGCGTGTTCCCCGGTTACACGGTTATCAACCCCGCTCTGACCACCTTCTACAACCCTGATGTTGTTCGGTATGGCTGGAAGGACGGCGCGCCGATGTCAGAGGCCGACCGGTTCCTGACTGCGGTGCAGATCCTCAAGGACGCCGGTTACACCTGGGAGATCGAGCCCGTCATCGATCCGGACAACCCGGATCCGGTCACGGACCCCGGTGTTGGTCTGACCATGCCCAATGGCACCAAGGTCCAGGAGCTTGAGCTCATGGCCCCTGGCCCGGGTTATGACCCGTTCCGTGCCACGTTCTCGATCTGGGTCGAGCAGTGGATGAACGATCTCGGTATTCCGGCCGTTGCGAACCCCACCGACTTCAACGCAATCGTTGGAGCGGTGTTCCTCGATCCGGAGACCAAGTGGGACATGTACATGCTCGGATGGGGTGGTGGCGACCTGTCACTGCCTGACGGCTTGATTCAGTTCTTCGCGGCTGAGCAAGACGTGGTGCTCGGTGGCTCGAACACCCCGGGTTACAACGACCCGGACTTCGAAGCACAGGTGGCGGCCTTCCGTGCCGCAACCGATGTTCCAGGCGCAGCCGCAGCCCTCAGGGAGATGGAGGCGATCATTGCCGAAGATGCTCCTTACGTGGTGCTGTTCCGCACGCCGATCATCGAGGCATTCCGATCCGACGTTCAGTTCCCGGTGCAGACCATCATGGGCGGCCATAACAGCCAGCCCGATGCGTGGCCCAACGCCGTTCAACTGACGAGCGAGTAGATCTCGTTCACCACGATGCGAAAGGGGAGGGCCGTCGGCCCTCCCCTTTCAACTTCCCCGGGCAAGATGCCCATAGGATTCCTGGCCCGGCTACGGTGTCGCTGTCCGGCCGGGCCAGCTCCGTGCCCGTCCGTCTGTCTCGGAGGTTTGTAGGAGTGATGTCTTGCTGAAATTCATCGGCCGCCGTCTCATCCAGATGACCTTGCTCTTTTTTGTTTTCCTGTCGGCCGTCTTCTTTCTTCTGCTTGCCCAGCCTGGCGACATCACCGCGCAGTTCATCGATCCCGAGATCCCTGCCGAGGTTCGTCAGCAGATCGCGGCCCGTCTCGGCCTCGATGGCAGCCCCCTGAACCAGTGGTGGAACTACATAACCAACTTCTTCCAGGGCAACATGGGAGTCAGTTTCACCCAGTATCCACGCCCCGTAAGTGAGGTGATCGCCGAACGCATCCCCCGTACTCTCTTCCTTTTCTCCCTGGCGACGCTCCTGTCCTACTTCCTCGGCTTCAAACTGGGCAAGCGGCTTGCCTGGAAGCGGGGGGGATTCTCCGAGTACTCGGTGACGGTTACCGGAGTCTTTCTCTACACGGTGTTCTATCCATGGTTCGCCATCATCATGATCCTCTTCTTCGCCTCTAGATTGGGATGGTTCCCTATCAACGGCTTCCTGACTCCGGAGCTGTGGCGCGGCGCCCCGAACTCGGGCAATGAAGTCTTCACGCAGATGATCATCTCGCTGGGAGTGGCTGCAATCATCACCGGTGTCACCGCGTTGGTAGCCCGGCGCCAGGCGGAGAGGAGCACCGCGAGGATCGTGCGGATAGCCGGCTACACCTCGGCCCTTCTGTTCGTCGTGCTTTTCTGGGTGTTGAAGCCGGAGATGAGGCCATTTGCATGGGACATCGCCCACCACTCGATCCTGCCCATCGTGACCCTTGCCCTCATCGCATTCGCCGGGGTGATGCTGCTGACTCGGGGGTCGATGCTGGAGACGTTGAAAGAGGACTACATACTCACAGCACAGGCGAAGGGTGTTCCGGACAAGGACATCCGCGACAAACACGCGGCGCGTAACGCCTTGCTCCCGGTGGTGACGTCGTTCGTGCTCGGTCTGGCCTTCATCATCGGCGGCGGTGTCGTGACCGAGACCGTGTTCGGCTGGCCGGGGATGGGTCAACTTCTCCTGCAAGCGACCGTGCTGGAGGACGTCCCGGTCGCGACCGGCGCTCTTGCCTTTACCGGCGTTCTAGCCCTCATAGCGCACCTCGGAGTCGACATCCTGTACGCGGTGCTCGACCCCCGTATACGGATCCAAAGCGGGAATTAGGAGAACCCAATGGCTGTCAGAGACAAGGACGGCACGGAGATCATCTCCGACCTCGATCCCGACACCGCGGAGCCGACCGAGGCCTTGCCTGAGTCGTTGTGGCGGGTTCGGCTAAGTCTTGGCTGGAAGGCCTTCAAGAAGAACGGCAAGCTCTTCCTGGAGAACAAGATCGGTCTCCTCGGCCTCGGGCTGATCTCGATCTTCGTTTTCATGGCCCTTGCCTATCCGATACTCACCACCTGGGGACCCTGGCAGGACACCAGGGTCTACGACCCGGTCATCGGCTTCGATGCCCCACCCGAGGATTTCGACATCGTCCCCACCGAAGCAGACATCGTCGATCCAACGACCCAGATGGATGTGATGACGGCGCAGCTCTGGTGCTTCGGAGTTGTTTCCGGTGGGGTTTGCACGATTCCCAAGAAGCCGGCGTCACCCAGTTCGGCCCACTGGCTGGGAACCGATCCCCTCGGACGCGATATTGCGGCGCAGCTGGCATTCAGCACCAGGTCGGCGTTCATGCTCGGGCTGATAGCCGCCGTGGTCACCGTCGGTGTGGCGACGTTCGTCGGATCGGTCGCAGCCTTCTTCGGGGGATGGCTGGACAGCTTCCTGATGAGGCTCGCTGACCTCGTGCTGCTGTTGCCACTGATCCCCATTCTCATCGTGATGTCGGGACTGTTCGAGGTCACGTTGCCCTTGCTGGGTGTGATGATCGGAATCCTGTCGGGATTCGGCGGGACTGCCATCGTGCTCAAGTCTCAGGCCCTGTCGATCAAGGTGAAACCTTTCCTCGACGCTGCCCGGGTGTCGGGCGGGTCGCAGACCCATCTGATCTTCAGGCACATCATCCCCAACGTGCTGCCCCTCAGCTTCCTCTACATGATGTTCACAGTCACCGAGGCGATTTCCCTGGAAGCGACGCTCTCATTCTTCGGCCTCATCAACGTGCCCATGAGTTGGGGCCTGATGATCTTCACCACCCAGACCCAGGGGTATCTCCGCACGGGTCTGGACTTCTGGTGGCTCCTGATTCCCGCCGGTCTCGCCGTGACCCTGCTCGCCGCCGGTTTCTTCTTCGTGGGGCGGGCCATGGACGAAGTGATCAACCCGAGACTGAGAGCGCGATGACCGAGACCAGGTTGACATCCACCGAGTCCGGCGCTGCGCCCAAGCATGCGGAGCCGAATCTTCTCGAGGTGAAGAACCTCGTGATGAACTACGAGCTCAAGGGCGGGGAGATGGTCTCCGCCGTGGAGAACGTCTCATTCAACATCCCCAAGGGACACTCGCTGGGCCTGGTGGGCGAGTCAGGCTGTGGCAAGACCTCGGTGGCGCTGACCCTCATTGGATTGCAGGCCCCCAACGCTCGGGTCCTTGGTGGCGAAGTGCTTCTCGACGGGGAGAATCTCCTCGCTCTGGAGAAGGAGGAGATGCGGCTTCGTCGCTGGAATGACGTCTCCATGGTGTTCCAGGGCGCGATGAACTCAATGAACCCCGTCTACACGGTTGGTGATCAGATCCGCGAGGCGATGGACATCCACTGGGATCCCAAGCCGACCGCGAAAGAGGCACGGGAGAAAACGGAAGAGTTGTTCAACCTGGTCGGCATCAACCCCGACATGATCGACCGCTATCCGCATGAGTTCTCCGGCGGCATGAAGCAGCGGGCGGTCATCGCCATGGCCCTCTCATGTGACCCCAAGCTGATCATTGCCGACGAGCCGACCACGGCTCTCGATGTGATCGTCCAGGAGCAAATCCTCGAAGAGCTTCGGTCCATCCAGGATGACTTGGGGATGAGCATCATCTACATCTCGCATGACATTGCGGTGATCGCCGAGATAACGGATCTCTTGGGTGTGATGTATGCCGGGAAGCTGGTCGAATTGGGGACGACGGCCGAAATCTTCGCCAGGCCCCGCCACCCCTATTCCTGGTTGCTCTTGTCTTCCACCCCGTCGATAACCGGCCCCCGCCGGGTTCTGGCTCCGCTGGAAGGGGAGCCTCCCAACCTCCTTGAACCCCCCACAGGGTGCCGCTTCCATCCCCGCTGCCCATTTGCCACCGAGCAGTGCAGCGCCGAGGAGCCGGAACTCACTGAGATAAAGCCCGGCCACTCCATTGCATGTTGGAACCACGAGAAGGTGCCGGTAGGCCTCGATCAGGCTGAAGAACTATGAGCGAGAAGAACAGCAAGACAAGAGTGAAGGTCGAGAACCTCCAGAAGCTGTTCCCGATCTCCAAGGGGCTCTTTCGGAAGAGCACCGATTTCGTCTATGCCGTCGACGACATCAGCTTCGAGATCAAGGCCGGGGAGAGTCTCGGTCTGGTCGGTGAGTCCGGATGCGGGAAGACAACCGCGGGCCGGATTCTGGTCAAGCTCGACGAGGCCAGCACCGGCGCGGTGCAGATTCGGGACGCCGAGACCGACGAGATGGTCGATGTGACGGAGATCAACACGAAGGATGAGCAGAAGGAGTTCCGCAGGAACGTCCAGATGATCTTTCAGGATCCGTACGAGTCGATGAACCCCCGCCGGACCATCTTCGACATTGTCGCCGAGCCACTGACCGTCCAGGGCATCGGCACCACGGAAGAGCGCGAAAAGCGCGTTGTCGACTTGCTGCATTTGGTTGGACTCACTCCGCCGGAGCCGTTCCTCTTCCGCTACCCACACGAATTGTCCGGCGGTCAGCGTCAGCGTGTCGCCATTGCTCGGGCCTTGGTGATGGAGCCGGCCTTCGTAGTTGCCGATGAGCCGACATCCATGCTCGACGTATCGATTCGCATCTCGATCATGAGACTGATGCTGGAACTGGCTGCCGAGCTCGGCGTAACCTACCTCTACATCACCCATGACCTAGCCGTTGCCCGATACATGTGCGACAGAATCGCTGTCATGTATCTCGGAAAGATCGTGGAGATGGCTCCTACCGAGCAATTGCTCAAAAACCCGATGCACCCCTACACGCGTGCGCTGCTGTCGGCCGTCCCCGTGCCCGATCCCTCGTATAAGCGTCCCGAGGTGGAAATCAAAGGTGGGATCTCCAGGTCGATCAACCCTTCCGGGGAATGCCGCTTTCTGGCTCGCTGCCCATTCGCCGTGGATCAGTGCCGAACAGATCCTCATCCGGGATTATTCGACCGCGGCGGCGGCCACCTGGTGGCTTGCCATCTGGTGGCCGCCGAGGGCTCGTGGACCGGTGCCGAGCGAGCCGTGCTCGAGCTGCGCTCGTAGCCGGAAAAACACCTCAAATCCTTGCCATTGGGAGGCTCGGGGCGTTTCATCCCCCTGATGGATCGCCGACTGCTTCGACACGCCTTGATAGTCGCTCTGTTGATCTCGGCATGCTCCGGTGCGACCGAAGAGGCGAGCACGACCTCCTCCGCTGAGCCCGCCCCCCCACCGACAACCGCGGCAACCACGATCCCACCGGTTGCGAGCACGACAACCACGGTGCCAGATGCCTGTCCGAGCGCCTTCTGCGTCATCTATCACATCCGGCCTGAGGCGGTGTGGTCCGACGGTCAGCCGGTCACGTCGGCCGACTTCACATTCACTCACGAGATGGGGGCTGATTCGCAGGCGCCCATCGTCGATGTCAAGGAAATGGACGAGAAGACAGTCGTAGTCGTCTTCAGCGAGGCCTATGGCGGGTGGAGGTCGCTCTTTGGCGTAGTCCTGCCCGCGCATGCGACGGATGCAGGCAGTCTGCTCGAAGTCACGGCCGGTCCGTATGTGCTCGAGAACTGGCTCGTTGGCGAGAGCATCACCCTTCGCCGCAACCAGCGGTACTGGTCGGAGACCGATCCTGTTTCCGGTGATCCCACAGGGGATGTCGGGGAGATCACCTTCGTGTTTCAGGAGAGCGTTCGGTCGGCGCTCAGGGCTCTGGACAGGGACGAGATCGACGTTCTGAGCCTCAAACCCCTCGATTGGATCGTCGCGGACGTTGCCGGTTTCGAAGGCGTTGCTTATGAAACCGCACCCGGCCCGTTCTGGGAGCACATCGACTTCAATCTCGACGACCCGCTCCTCTCTCAGCGATGGGTTAGGGAGGTGATAGCGACGGCGTTGCCACGTGAGGCGATCATTGACGAAACCGTTAGGACGGTTGATCCCGAGGCGCCGTCGCTGGACAACAGTCTGTGGATGACCAACGCCGAGGCCTACCAGTCGCACTACGACATCACTTCGAGCCTCGAAACAGCGGAGCAGATCATGGTCGATCACTTCTGCGAGAAGGGTGATGACGGTGTCTACTCGTGCCAGGGGAGGAGAATGTCGTTCACATTTGCCTATCCCTTGGGCGATCCCTATCGGGAAACGATCTTCCGGATCGCCGAGGACGCCCTCGACGACATCGGCATCGAATTGATCGAACGAGTGATGATGCCCTCCGCCCTCTTCTCGACGGACTTCTTCTTCGGAGGTAGCCAGGCCTGGCAGATCATGAGCTTCTCCTGGAGGGCCTCGGAGGAGCCGTCCCTGGCGAACGAGATCTACCTGTGCGAAGGCGATGCTCCAAGCGGCTTCGGTGCCCTGAACGTCACGCGCTATTGCAGCGACGAGGCCGACACCTTGATAGCCGCTGCCAACACGGCCGTCGACGCGGGAGAGCGGGCTTCGATCTACAACTCGGTGGATGCCGGCTATCTGGCCGACCTTGCGAGCATCCCGCTCTTTCAGAAGCCCGAGTTCATCGCATGGAACAGCGAATTGACGGGGCCCCGGCTCAACATGTCGTCCTCTACCACTCTCTGGAATGTGGGATCATGGGCGGGTAGGGAAGACATCGTCGTGAGCATCGAAGAAGAACCGACCACGCTCGATCCGCTGGCGCCGCAGTCGGATAGCGCCGCGATGATTCTCGCCGCCCTGTTCAGCGGGGCCTTCTCCTCTGATCCGGCTCTTCAGTTGCGGCCGGTTTTGATCGAAAGAGCGGAGATAGTCATCGGAGGTGGTGGTTGAGCGGTCCTCTCTCGGGCATCCGCGTGGTGGAGCTCGGCGGGATCGGGCCGGCACCGTTCTGCGGGATGGTGCTGGCCGACCTGGGCGCGGATGTGATCAGGGTGGATCGGGCGAATGCGGCTGCATCCAGGGTCTTGCCGCTCCCGGAACACGATGTTCTCAATCGGGGCAAGCGATCCCTCGCCGCGGACCTGAAGACCGAGGACGGGGTGGCGGTTGCTCTCGACCTCATTGCCTCGGCCGACGCCCTCATCGAAGGATTCAGGCCCGGTGTCACCGAGAAGCTCGGTCTGGGCCCGGCACAGTGTCTCACCCGCAATCAAACGCTCGTGTATGGCCGGATGACCGGATGGGGCCAGGAGGGGCCGTTGGCGGCGATGGCCGGGCATGACATCGACTACATAGCGGTCTCGGGCGCCCTCCATTCGATCGGCAACGAGGATGAGCCCTTCCCACCGCTGAATCTCGTAGGCGACTTTGGTGGGGGCGGCATGCTGCTCCTTACCGGGGTGCTCGCAGCTTTGCTCAACGCGAGGGAATCCGGTGAGGGTCAGGTGGTGGACGCTGCGATGGTGGACGGGTCTGCGCTGCTGATGGCATCCCACCACGGGTTCGCAGCCGAAGGATGGTGGGACGGAACGGCTCGTT
>JAYEGJ010000024.1:0-3147 GCA_034658975.1 Actinomycetota bacterium | reverse complement strand
CCAAGGAGGAGGGTGGACGGCATAACCCGTTCTTTCCTGGTTACCGGCCCCAGTTCTATTTCCGGACTACTGATGTGACCGGGTCGATCACTCTTCCTGAGGGCACTCAGATGGTGATGCCTGGTGACAACACTGAAATGTCGGTGGAACTGATTGCACCGATCGCCATGGACGAAGGACTCCGGTTCGCTATCCGCGAAGGCGGCAGGACTGTCGGCGCCGGACGAGTCGTAAAGATCACCAAGTAGGACTGGCAACTTCGCCAGACCGACGAAACGAGTAAGAAATGGCATCTGACAAGAGACCGCCGGTGACGCTCGCCTGCACTGAGTGCAAACGGCGGAACTACGTCACCACCAAGAACAAGTCGACCACCCAAGAGAGACTTGAACTCAAGAAATACTGCCGCTGGTGCCGCAGTCACACTGCGCACCGCGAGACCCGCTGAACCAGGGTCGGCAATTGCTGAAGGAAGGGCCCTGCGAGGGGCCCTTTCCTCTACGCTGACCCATTCCCCATGAAGCTCCTACCAGTCCGTTATTAGCGTGGTATCGATGGATCCAGCCGACCTGGTCGATCAGAGTTTCGGGCCCTACCCCTTCTTCGTGTCCCCGGCTCAAGTCGGTGAGTTCATCTCGGTAACACGAGATCTCCATCATCGGTGGAAAGAAGCCGCCCCACCCGGGTTCATGGCGGCGGCCCTGTTCGTCGTCGCACCGGAGTTGTTGTCCCAACTCGAGGGCAGGTCGGTGATTCACGGGGAGCAGTCATTCACCTGGATGCGCGCTCTCGAAGTCGGAGCCACTCTCGCTGTCTCGGGGAAGGTCACTCGCTCACGAGAGCGGGGTGGTGTTCACTTCACCACCTTCGACATCGAGGTATCCGATGGCGAAGAGGTGGTCGCCACCGGCTCGTCGTTGTTCTTGATCTCGGGTGAGGAGACTCCCGCCAGGACCGACCGTGAGCGCCCCGAGCCGGCTCACGACGACCGAGGGTCAGGAGCCGACGACATGGTCGCGGCCTCCCGCGCCGACCTGATCCATTACGCGGCAGCGACGGGGGATTGGAACCCCATTCATTGGGATCACGACGCGGCCGTGGCGGCGGGAATGCCCGGCGTGGTCGTGCACGGCCTGCTCCAAGCCGCCTGGGCGCTACGGACCGCCACGATGCCGACAGTGGGGCAGAGCCCCCTGATCAGGGCGCGTATCCGTTTCCGCAACCCCCTTCTGCCGGCCGATCCGGCCGAGGTCCATTCGGAGTGGACCGACAACGATGTGAACATCCGTCTCATGGGTGGCGATCAGACCTACATCACGGCTCGGGTGGAGTTTGCCGATGAGTAACCCTGTCGAGCCAGACCGGGTCGAAATCGAGAAAGAGAGAGAGCTCATCGCCAGGGCCCAGAAGGGCGACCGTGCAGCGTTTGCTGCTCTGGTCAGGGCTCATCAGAACGAGGTGTACACCTTGGCTCGACGACTTGTTGGAGACCCGCATCTTGCGTCGGATGTCGCTCAGGAAGCGCTGATCCGCGCCTGGCGAGCCCTTCCCAAGTTCCGGGGTGACGCACAGTTGTCGACGTGGCTTCATCGGATAACCGTCAACACGGCCTGGACACAGAAGAAGAAGGCCAGTCGGCACGTCGGCCAGCCCATCGACGACTACCTGGAACTTCCGGCGCCCGAAGGAGCCGACCACCCGGCCGTGGCAGGCGAGTTAGCAGAACTGCGTGGTCAACTCCGGGCGGCCCTCGACCGGCTGCCCGAAGCCCAGCGTCAGGTTGTTGTCATGAAGGACGTCTATGGGTGGTCTCACGCTGAGATCGCCGAGTCGATGGACATCTCGGTCACCGCGGCGAAGGTCAGGCTCCATCGGGCGCGGGCCCGATTGGCGAAGGACCTGCAGGAGGCGTCATGAGCGTTATGTGCGAGTTGGCGGCGCCTTTCGTTGCCAACAGTTCCGTCGACGAAAGTGAGGTCGTCGGCCTCTTTCGGCCGCACGTACAGTCTTGCCTCAAGTGTCAGGCGCGGCACGCCGCAATGGCCAAGACGGCACGTGAGATGACCGCCATGGGTGAGATGAAGGTCAAGGCCCCGCCCGACCTGGAGTGGCGGGTGATGTCTTCGCTGGAGGGAGACCTGGCGGTGGCCCGCTCGTGGAAGGCGCCGATCGCTCTTGCGGCCGCTCTGGTTTCGATGGCCGCCGCCATCGTGATCTGGAGGTTTAAGCCAAAGACCGCCGGCTAATCCGGTCCCGAACCGTAGACGATCGATTCGGCATTCTGAGACGGTGACTGGCTCGTCCCAGGTCTATATGCTGCAACTCCTTCGATGAGGTTGACTGATCGAGGGCCCTAAACGCTAGGTCGAACCACCCTGTGACTGCCAATAACCCCACATACGAAGTCGTACGGTTGCTCGAGCAGAGGGGCTTTGACGCCAAACACCACGTGAGATTTGACTGGCTGACAAATCGAGCACCCACTGATTCTGATGCCCGGCTACCACCACAGCTGAAATACAGTCTTCTCGCTCTTCATGGTCATCTTGGTGGTGACTGGTTTGAGTTGCCAAGGAAACGTCGGCATCGCCTCCGCATCGATGCTCAGGTCGATGACTCAACTCTTATCGAACTCGACACCAAGCAACACTTCTCGTCGGCTCGTCTCTCCACGTTCCCATTCTACGAAGGGATGCAGCATGACTTGGACTTGGAGAAATACCGAGAACTGTGCTCTCAATACGGCGAGGCTGCGGACCGATCCCAGCGCACGAGAGAAGCGGTTGGTTTTGCTTTCCCCGGGGGTCGCATCGCGCAGAGAGCCTATTTCGATGCGTGCAAGGATCTGCTGGCGGCAGCTTACGGGTACAGACTGATCCGCATCCCGATCCTGGACGGCGAGTTCACTTCGGAGGCAAGGCTTGCCCTCAAGACTCTTCTCTAGATAACACGCGCGGTTCGGCGAGCTCGCCCACCTCGCGGGTGTGCTCGGACCCGAGGGGGCTCACGGTCTGGAGGATTCGCCTAGGCCTCGAGCCCAGCGATCCTCAGTGCGTCCACAAAGCGGTCTCGGTCTGACTCATCGGAAAACGTATAGAGATTCATCCGTGCTGTGTCGAATTCAGGTGCGATTTCGAGGAGGCGGGA
>JAYEGJ010000023.1:0-3148 GCA_034658975.1 Actinomycetota bacterium | reverse complement strand
GAGCAAGAGGTTTACCCTTTTTCTTCATCCATTTTTTCCATTTCTTCATTTTATACTGCGCAACGAACTCTTGTCCACCATCATGACACTTGAGACATTTTTTTACAAAAACTCTCTGTCCTTTATAAGGCGGTGCGAATTCGGTGACAGTTGGCGCACACCACCTCACACTTGGCGATCTCGGCACGGAGCCTTTCCTCGCCGACCGAGAAGACAAGCTTCGAGATCAGCCCCACCTTGTCCTCGAGATGATCGAAGTCCATCGCCTCGAAGGGGAACACGCCACCACAGTCAGCGCACGGAACGGACTTCAGCTCCCGCACGATCGCTCGGTTTCTTTCACGCCGACGTTTTCTCCGTTTGCGCATCACCTCGAGATGGTGTTCCTTATTGTCCGCCAGCTCATACCACCGTCGCCAGGCCACTCGTGAGCACTCACGGCAATAGCTCTGGAGCTTCTTGTGGGCCCTGTCGCGGTAGTTGAACTCCGAAGCCGGAAGCAACGTCTCACACGATGGGCATCTCTTGGTTTTCCCCATGCTGCGATCCTGCCAAGTGCGTGAGACAGATTTGAGATTCCGTCCAGCCCGACCAAGCATTTACAATGGAATGCGTTCGCGGGTGTAGCTCAGTGGTAGAGCTCCAGCCTTCCAAGCTGGCCACGAGGGTTCGATTCCCTTCACCCGCTCGAATGGGTCGCCCTAACGGGCCGCTCCAGGCCCCTAGCCCTCGTAGCTCAACTGGATAGAGCGGCGGACTTCTAATCCGCAGGTTGGGGGTTCGAGTCCTCCCGGGGGCGCTGGTGACCCATTCGCCACATGGTGGCCGTAGCTCAGTCTGGTTAGAGCACCTGGTTGTGGTCCAGGATGTCGCGGGTTCGACTCCCGTCGGTCACCCGAAGCAAACGGGGTGCGGTTCAGCGCCCCGTTTGATTGCTTAGACATAGGAAAGAAATGACCACGACCGTCACTGAAACAGGCCCCTTCGAGCGAACCGTCAGGTTCCACCTCGAGGACCATCGCATCAACGAGGCTAAGAAGGGGGCGGCCCGCAAGCTCGCCAACGAAGTCAAGATTCACGGGTTCAGGCCCGGCAAGGCCCCGCTTCCCGTAGTCGAGGCGACGGTGGGCGCCGATCGGGTTCGTCAGGAGGCGATCGACGATCTTGTGGCTCCTGTCCTGACCGAGGTCCTCGACGCCGAGGAGATCCGCCCGGCCGTCACCCCCGAACTCGAATCCCTCGACGATGTCGAGGGAGGCGTGGATGTAGCGGTCAAGGTGACTCTCTGGCCGACCATCGAGACGCCCCACTATCGGGACCGCCGCCTCGAAGTGACCAATCCAATTGTTTCCGATGAAGACATCGACGAGCAGACCAAGCGGATGCTCGAACAGTTCGCCACTGTCGAGGAAGTCGACCGGCCCGCCGCCGCTGGCGACTACGTCTCGATCGACGTGGAGGCGTCGAAGGATGGCGAGCCGATCGAAGACACCAAGGCGGCCGACCTCCTCTACGAAGTCGGCTCAGGCCTTTTCATCGACGGAATCGATGACGTTGTCATTGGGGCTTCCGCCGACGGCGAGGTCAGTTTCGATGCTCAGTTGCCGGATGGCTTCGGTGATCGCGCCGGCGAGGAAGCCACCTTCTCCATCAAGATCAATGAGGTCAAGGAGCGCATCCTCCCGGACCTCGACGACGAGTGGGTCGACGAGAACACCGAGTTCGACACGGTCGACGAGCTCACATCGGCCCTTCGGGAGAACCTGGCGGATGCCAAGCTGCGAGCCGTTTCTCGGGAGTACACCGAGAAGGCGCTCTCAACTCTTCGTGACCAGATCGAGGTCGAGATCCCCGAGTCGATCGCCCGGACCGAGATGGACAGCCAAGTCCACAACTTCCTGCATCGTCTCGAGGAGGCCGAGTTGACTCTCGACGACTATTTCCAGGCCTCGGGAATCACCCAGGAGGACTTCATCGCCGACATCCAGGCCCAGGCCGATCTTTCGATACGCAACCGACTGGTGCTCGAGGCTGTGGCCGAGGCGGAGGAGATCAAAGTCACCGAGGAAGATCTCTCCAATGCGTTGCAGTCGTTGGCCGCACAATCAGACGATCCCGTTGCCTATCTCAAGTCGTTTCGGGAAAGCGGTCAAGAATTGGCACTGGCCAGTGATATTCTGAGAAACAGAGCGCTGGACGCCATCCTCGCCAACGCGAGCCCGGTCGACGAGGACGGCAATCCGGTTGATTTGAGTTTGGAAGTACCCGAGGTTGAGGCCGAGGTCGTCGACGATGAGGACATCGTCACCGCCGAGGTGCTGGAGGAAGAAGAATGAGTTTCGACAACTACGTAGTCCCCACAGTCTTTGAGCAGACCAGCCGCGGTGAGCGCTACTTCGACATCTACAGCAGGTTGCTCAAGGATCGCATCATCTTCCTGGGCACACCGATCGACGACACGATCGCCAACTTGATCATGGCGCAAATGCTGCACCTCGAGTCGGATGACCCGGACAAGGACATCTTCTTGTACATCAACTCGCCCGGTGGCTCGATCACGTCGTTGTTCGCCATCTACGACACGATGCAGTACATCAAGCCCGACGTGAACACGGTCTGCATGGGAATGGCCGCATCGGCGGCGGCAGTGATCCTCGCCGGTGGTGCTCCCGGTAAGCGTTATGCGTTGCCCCACGCTCGCATCATGCTTCACCAGCCCCATGGCGGCGCCCAGGGTCAGGCTTCGGATATCGAGATCCAGGCGCGACTCATCGTCCAGATGAGAGAGCAGCTCAATCAGATCCTCGCCGACCACACCGGACAGGACTTCAAGAAGATCGAGGCGGACACCGAGCGGGACTACTGGATGATGGCCGCAGACGCCAAAGAGTACGGAGCGATCGACGAAGTGCTCACTCGTCGGGAGCTTGCTGCGGTAGCCTCCGACTAACAAGCGGAAGGTTTCGGTCAAGTGCACCACAACGAAGGCACGCTGATGTCTCAACGGACAGGGATCCCACTCGCGGCGTCCTCGTCCTCGAAGCACCGCTGCGGGTGCGCCTTCGTCCTGCGTCCTGGCGATCAGAACCCCTGCCTCGCCGAGACATGCGACCGTGCCTTCAGTGAGGCGCACTGATGGCAAGACTCG
>JAYEGJ010000022.1:0-3183 GCA_034658975.1 Actinomycetota bacterium | reverse complement strand
TTCGGGTCTGATAGACCACTGAATGGTCGGTCTCATCCTCAAAAGGGGCGGCAAAGGGATCATGGGCGATGTGGGCAAAACTCAGCCCGGCCTCGACCATCGGCGGTGGCAACTCACCCGGGGACGGCAGGGCTGTCCGACCAACCTCGCGTGGCTCGCCCCGCCCGGCAAGGGCGACCACGTGGGTCACGCCGTCGATCGGGAGGGAGTGGCGCTTCTCTCGAACAACCTCGACCGCCTCGTCGACCAGGATGCCATTGAGCACTTCGTCCTCATTCGCGGGCAGGGGCACATCGAAAGTAACGACTGCCTCCTCTCCGTGGACGTGGAAAGAAGCCACAGGGGCATGATGGCTGGCACCCGGCTCGAAGAGATCCTTACCGGTCGAAAGGCCAGAGCCTGCAGCGGTGGCCGGCGTCTCCTCCATGAGTTTGGCGCTCTTGCGTCTGCTCCTTACCAGAAGCCACACAACGAAGCCGATGGCGACGATGACAAAAAAGACGGAAAACCCATCCATTCCTTTGACCCTCTCAGTGATATTTCTGAGCTGATTCTATTCGCTCTCGGGGAGATCTTCATCCATAGCTTCGTCCGCCGCCGCGGCCAACTCCTCGAGGTCGATCTCGGCGGTCGGCTCATCGGCTCCGGAATTCAATCGGTCGATCATCCGACGCTTCGAAGTCTCCGTTCCAAAGGCGGTGATCACGTCCCCGGGCAGCAGAAGTGTGTCTCCGGTGGGCACCATCACATCACGATTTCGGCGGATCGAGACGAGTGTCGATCCCTCGGGCCAGGAGACCTCCCGGACCCGGCGTCCGTCCGCGATCGAACCAAGAGGAATGCGAAAATCGTAATAACCGGCACCCGGGTCGGTGCGCTGGGCCAGTCTCATCCGGTGGAGTTCAGAATCGGTGCTGGCGGTAAGTGCCTCGTGATAGGCCCGAACGGCTTCCTCACGCCTGAACATGCCGACCAGACGCTCGGGATCATCGTCGTCGACGACGGGAAGGCGCCCGACGCCCAACACGGCCATCCTCTCGAGGGCCCGCGAGACCGGTGTAGTGGGTGTCACGGTCGCAGGACGCGGAGTCATTACCTCACTGACCGGTGTCGTCTCGGGAGTCCCAGACGCTCGACTGATGTCGGACACCGTGACTATGCCAATGAGCTTTTCGTCCTCGATAACCGGCAAGCCGTGGGATCGATGCCTATTGAGCCGGTCTTCGGTCTCCTGAAGATTGGCGTCGGGACGGGTGGTCGGCGGGATCCGTGACATGACCTGTCCCACTACGACGGTGTCGAGCAGGTCGACACTCCCGGTGGTTCGAATTCGGATCCCTTTTCGCTTCAGTGCCTGGGTGTAGACGGATTCCCGGTTGAATCGTTCCGCAAAGAAAGTCCCGAGGGTCGCGACCAACAGCAGTGGAACGATGAGCCCGTACTCCCTGGCCCCGGTGACTTCGAAGACGATCAGGATCGCCGTCAGCGGGGCCCGGCCGACGACTGCGAACATCCCCGCCATCCCCACAACGGCAAAGGCCCCCGGCTGGAGATCGGTGAGCGTCCAATACGGCTCCACAAGTCGGGCGAACCCTGTCCCGAGGGCAGCACCCATGAACAGCGAGGGCATGAAGGCTCCGCCGGACGCTCCGGATGAGATGGTGAGGCTGGTGGCAACCGCCTTGCCCAGAGCCAGAAGGATGAGTACCCACCAGAGGTCGCCGACGATCCCGGTGATGGCAGTGATCTGCTCGCTGAAGAGCAGGGTCCTGGTGAATTCCTGGCCGCTCCCGAACAACTGGGGCTCTACAAAAATGAAACCGGCGACAAGCAGGCCGGCGCCCACCGGACGCATCCAGGACCACGAACGATCACGCTTATGTGCAATCCCCTCGAATGTGTCGAGCAGCCGCAAGAAGAAGAAGCCGACCACCACGATCACAACTGCCAGAGCCGCGTAGAGGAAAAGCTCGGAGAACGAGTTCATCGTGTAGACCTCTGCTTGCAGCGCTCGCTCCGGATCGACTATCAGCTGGGTGGTGATCGCGGCGGTGACCGAGGCGAGGACGATTGCCGACATGTGACGTGCCTCAAATGAGGAGAGGATCACCTCGAGAGCGAACAGCATCCCGGCGATAGGAGCGTTGAACGAGGCACCGATACCGGCACCAGCACCGGCTGCGACCAAGGCTCGCACCTGGTCTTCTCCTAGATGGAACCGCCGCGAAACCCAGGATCCGACGGCCGCTCCGATTTGAACGATCGGACCCTCCCGGCCGGCCGAGCCCCCCGACCCGATCGTGACCGCGGTAGCGAACATCTTGAGCGGGATCACCCGCTTCTTCATGCGCCCACCGTGGATGGCCAGCGCGGCGGTCGCCTCAGGGACGCCATCACCGGCAACCTCCGGGGCGAAGCGCTTCGCAACCCACCAGGCTATGAAGAGTCCCAAGGGGACGGTCAGGAAGATCCAGGCCCGTCGCAGATCCCAGAACCCGACTTCGGCGGGATTGAACACGGCCCCGAGGACCGGTTCGAGGAGTTGACTAATCGCCTCTAGAAGCAGCACCAGCCCGGCAGCGCCCAAGCCGACACCCACACCGACCAATGCCGAAAGCGCGAGAAAGCCACCCATCTGTCTCTCCGCCAACACACCCACGGCGGGCAGTCTTCGGATGCTGTCGAGGGGTCGGCTCACCGGCGTGAGAGTAGGACCCAGCCGGCGGAATCCGCATTAGTCACCAAAAAACCGGCACAATCGCCTCGATGAGCTTTCGGAGTCATGTCGCTCGCCCCATGAACATGTCGCTCCCGTCCAATCGGCTGATCGTCGGGCTGAGCGCCGTTGCGGGACTGGCAGGTGTGGCGATTTGGTTGATCGAAGGGTCGACAACCGCCCTGTGGGCTCCGGTTCACACCTTCCTGGCCTGGGCTCTCGTGAGAGAGATCGACCCCGATCACCAGTCGGCCGCCATCGCTGCCGGCATCGCTTCAGGCCTGTGGATCCTGGCCGGACTGGACGCTGTGGGCGTCCTGATGGTCGGTGCGTTGATGGTCGCTGCCCGTTTGGTAACGAACAGCACTGGGAGGCGCCCGCTCATCCCCGACCTGATTTTGATAGGGATCTTCGCCACAGCCGTCTCGTTCACGACGGCCGGCTGGATAGCGGGCTTCGGACTTGCC
>JAYEGJ010000021.1:0-3217 GCA_034658975.1 Actinomycetota bacterium | reverse complement strand
TTCAAACCCCTCAGCCCTTCGGACCTCTGTGGGATATTGCTCGGGACGAGGCCCACCTGAAGAAGGCACTTCAGGAGAGTGATCGTCAGGAAGTGCTGGAGGCTGTCTTCGACCTGCTTACCGGGTCTCTCAGCCCCGGTCTCGTGGTGATCGAGGACACCCAATGGTCAGACGAGGCCACCTTGGATGCCATCAAATACGTGGGACGTCGGGTCGGCAGGACCAAGGGTTTGCTTCTGCTCACCTATCGCGATGTGGAAGTCGATCTCGACCATCCACTGCGGACTGTTATCGGCAATCTGCCGCCAGAGAGTGTCACTCGACTCGAACTTGGAACCCTTTCCCGTTCGGCGGTATCCGAGATCATCGGCGAATCCGGACTCGACCCAGACCAAGTGCTCGAGGTCACCCGTGGCAATCCCTTCCTCGTCACCGAGTTGGCCCTGGCCGGAGGCGATGAGGTTCCTTCTTCGGTCAAAGACTCCGTCATGGCTCGCGTCGGCTCTCTCTCCCCGGAAGCGCGAGAGATGCTCAAGGTCATGTCGGTGATCCCGGAACGGATTGCCAGAGAGGACGTGTCCGCGCTCACGGTCGGATCGAACGATCAGTTGGCCGAATGTGAACGGCTTGGACTGCTCGAAGTCCAAGGCGACTCCGTGACCTTTCGTCATGAACTCATCAGACGGGCCGTCGAGGCCTCCCTCACCATCAGCGAGAACGTGGCGATTCATCGGTCTCTTCTGGATTCGTTGCCCGATGACACAGATCCGGCCCGCATGGTTCATCACGCCCGGGGTGCCAATGACGTCGAGCGACTGATCGAGTTTGCCCCTAGAGCAGCCCGTGCCGCCGCCGCACTGGGCAGTCATCGTGAGGCCTCCGCCCATTTCCGCACGCTCGAGCCCTATCTGGCCAGGATCGACGTCCATGATCGAGCGGGGCTTCTCATCGATTGGGCCCTGATCGAGTACTACCTGGCCAATGTCGAGTCGATCGAGATTCTCGATCGAGCTATCAGTCTCTACAGAGATCTCGGATCCGGTGAAGACCTTGCCAGGGCTCTCACGTTGGCCGTGGCGGTAAACGAAACGCACGCCCGGACGAATGCTGCCGAATCACACGCCGTGGAGGCGATCGGCATCCTGAGGCCCTTCGGACCGAGTGCTGATCTTGCCGCCGCTCTATCCCGCTATGCAGACCTTCTCATCCATCAGGGTGAAGGAGTGCGCGCCGATGGCGTAGTCGACGAGGCGATCGCAATGGGGGAGACGACAGGGAACGAATTGGCGCAGATAAGGGCCCTCAACGTCAAAGGCATGCTTGCCCACGTCCGCGGCGTCCCGGGCGGTCTGGGTCTGGTCGAGCAGGCGCGCAGTCGAGCCGAGAAGGGCAGTCATCGCTTTGAAGAGGTGATGGCCCTTCGCGGTGCCGCCTATACGGCGCAAGAGATCAACGACGTGGGACTGGAGCAGGATTTGGCTCAGCGGGCACGCGACACCGCCATCCGATACGAGCTTCCACTTCTCGAGAGTGAGGCCAAGGCGGTATACGCCGATGCACTGATGAGGAAAGGGGACTGGGCCGCGGCGGAGGATCTCGCCACCGAGACCCTCGGCTCGCACGCCAATGCCGACGTTCACCTCATGCGGATCCTCGGGCTGCTGCGAATTAGGAC
Organism: Actinomycetota bacterium; assembly: GCA_034658975.1. GTDB lineage: Bacteria > Actinomycetota > Acidimicrobiia > Spongiisociales > ZC4RG35 > SZUA-217. The sequence continues at coordinate 1,542 of JAYEGJ010000021.1, read as the reverse complement.
CGGACACACCGGCGGGCGGGAGTATCTCAGCGGGGCCTGGTTTCTGGCTCAAGAAAGCACCGAGGTCGACTATCTGCAACACGTGGCAGCGTGTCTTGCGGAGGAGATGTGGCTCGAGGGCCGGGTCGATGCCGGGTTGACGGAGCGATTCCGGGAACTCGTTGAGCGGGGGATCAGGCAAGAGTTTCCATGGCTCGCTGGATGGCTCGCTTTCTGGCTTTGGAGATTGGATGAGTTGGGTCACACCCCTGAAGGGATACCTGAGCCGCACATGCAGGTAATACAAGGAGGGTTCGCCGAGGCGGCGGCCTTTTGGGAGGCAAGGAGGATGCCCTACGAACGCGCTATGGCCCTCAGTTGCGGAAACACCGACCAGCGACTGGAGGCGCTTGAGATTCTCGACTCGCTCGGTGCCGAGGCCGTGGCCGCCAAGCTGAGGAAAGACTTGCGTGAGGAAGGGGTGTCCGTTCCCCGTGGCAAGGGCCGCGCCACGAGGCGCCACGCGGCAGGGCTGACCGCTCGACAGGCCGAGGTCCTTCAACTACTTGGCGAAGCTCTCTCCAACCACGAGATTGCCGACCGTCTCTTCCTGTCCTCGAGGACCGTCGAGAATCACGTGTCGGCCGTGCTGGCGAAGCTCGATGCCTCGACAAGGGATGAAGCAGTTGCCAATGCCCATTCGGAGGGGCTGCTGTAACCAAGAGCTGACCCTTAATTGGGTGTGCGTCACGCAGAATTAGGTGTGCCTCCCCGATGGCATCTGATCTCCCTGCCCATACCTTCGGAATCGTGACGGTTCCAAGAGATGAGGAGGTGCAGATGTCACTGTTCATGGACGTTCACAACATCGAAGGAGGGGTGTCGGCCGCCGATGTGGCCGGGGCCCATCAAGCCGATCTCGAGACCCAGGCCAAGTATGGGGTGAGCTATCTCCGCTACTGGGTCGACGAAGAGGCGGGAAAGATCTTCTGCCTCGTGGAAGCCGACTCGGCCGAGGACGCAAACACCGTCCACCGCGAGGCCCATGGTCTCGTCGCCGACGAGATCTACCCGGTCAGCGAGCACAGCTAAGGGAGAGAAAAACATGAGGAAAGCAACGATTGCGGTAGTGACCGCACTGATCATGGTGACGGCGACGGTGGCCACGGCGTCGCCGTCGGAGTCGGGTTATCGGAACAGGAGCACAGTGAGTGTGGTCCCCGTCAATCAGATCTTCGACGACACTGGCACGCCTGTTGGGCCCGCTGCCTCGGGACGCTCGCTATTGATCACTCGAGAGAACAGTCTGCGGGCCCTTACGAGTTTCAACGGACTGAAGCCGGGCGGTGTCTACACGTTCTGGTGGGTGATCATCCCCAGCGGCGGAGGTTTCCCGGCCGATGCGTTCGTGGCCGGTCAGGGCGGAACCGTCGTAGGCGATAACGGTCGAGCCTTTGCGAAGATGACGGCCAGCAAGGGAGACGGGAGCATTGGAGGCTTCCTGATCCCGTTCCAGCCGCTCGACTTCGATCTGCGGACTGCCGAGATCCACGTGGAATTGGC
>JAYEGJ010000020.1:0-3241 GCA_034658975.1 Actinomycetota bacterium | reverse complement strand
CCCTCGGCGTTTCCGGTCTCTTCGTAACGACCCCCCGGCCATTTCTCCAGGGCCTCGAGATTGACCGCGGCCTTGACCCACTTGCCCAGGGCGTGGCCCCGGTGCGCCGGGTCGACCATTGTCGTGGTCACCAGCCATGTCTCATGGTCGGAGTGGCGACGGAAAAGTTGGCTCATTCCGGTCGCCTCTCCCGTCTCGTCGCCGAAGGCGATGGCGGTGAGTATCTCTCCTCCTCGAAGGAAGTGCGCGATGAACTCTGCGACCTCCGCGCCGGTTCGCTGGCGGGGATCCTGTCCCTCGGGTGCTGGCATATCCCGCTCCAGGACGAAGTAAAGATGTGCCATCTGATCGAGGATCTCCTCGGGATAGGCGCCCTCGACCAATTGAACCGAGTATCCGGGCGCCCTTGAAGGCCCATCATCGACCCAGCCGTGGAGAAGGTCGGTGTCGAGGTCTTTGAGGCTCAGAAGGTTCTGTTGATGCTCGACTTGCCTCTCGCCACCAATCGCGGCGAGGAAGGCTCCCCCCGCTTCCATGGTGTCGAACACAATTCCGGTGAGGCTGTCTCGATTCTGAGATTCGGCGATGGCGACCGCCTCGGCGATCAGGGCAGTGGCGAGACCGCAGCGTCTGTGATCGGCGTCGACCATGAGCCGTACTCGCAGAAGGTGCGGGTTGCTTCCGTCGTCGGCATGACCCGCGCTCATCTGCGCTACTGGCACCCCGGAGTTGTCGCGGATCATGAACCGCTTCTGAACCTCTCCCGGCATGTTGACGAAGACCAGGAGATCTTCTCTCGTCAACGGCCTGTGACGGTGCTCGCGCTCGGCCCCAACACGATTGCTCAGAGCCAGAAGTGCATCGACATCGCTTTCAGGCAAGTGCTCGAAGTCGAATTCCTCGATTGTGTAACCGGCCGGCACTCCCGCCATTGGTGGCCTCTCAATCGATCCAGTCGTGGTGGAAGAACTCTCCGCGCGGACGGTCGGTCCGTTCGAAGGTGTGTGCCCCGAAGTAGTCCCTCTGGGCCTGGATGAGATCGGCAGGAAGCCTCCTCGACCGGATCCCGTCGAAGTAGCTGAGGGCGCTGGCGTAGGCAGGCACGGGGATGCCGGCCTGGACGGCCGAGCCGACCACGCGGCGCCATGAGGGTTCCGACTCTCTCAGGGCGTTCGCAAAGAACGGTTCTTCAACCAGGTCGGGCAGCCCGGGTTCAGATCGGTATGCCCTGGTGATGTCTTCGAGGAAGGCCGCCCGGATGATGCAGCCTGCTCGCCACAGCGACGCCACGGAACCGAGGTCCAGGTCCCACCCGTACTCCTCAGACCCGGCCTCCATGAGTCTGAAACCCTGGGCGTAGGAGATGATCTTGGACGAGTAAAGGGCGGCTTCGATGTCGCCGACCGTCACTCCGTCGATGGAGGCGATCGACCCGTCGAAGATCCCGGCCGTATTCTTGCGACGGTCCGGATCGGAGCTCACGATCCTCGCGTAAACCGCTTCGGCTACGAGGGCGGTTGGCTCGGCGAGATCCATCGACGCCATGACCGTCCACTTGCCAGTGCCTTTCTGGCCTGCGGCATCGAGGATCTTGTCGATGAGCGGCGAACCATCTTCGGTGGTGTGAAGGATGTCGGCGGTGATCTCGATCAGGTACGACCGAAGACGGCCATTGTTCCAATCCGCGAATACGTCGCCTATCTCGCTGGGTCTCATCCCCAAACCACGTCGCATCAGGTCGTAGGCCTCGGCGATCACCTGCATGTCGCCGTATTCGATTCCGTTGTGCACCATCTTGACGAAGTGCCCGGCACCGCCGGTTCCCACCCACTCACAGCAGGGTTTTCCATCTGGTGCCACGGCTGCGATCCCTTTCAGGATTCCCTCGACCGGCGGCCAAGCCTTCGGGTCGCCTCCGGGCATGATCGACGGACCGTGGCGGGCACCCTCCTCACCGCCGGACACCCCCACCCCGAGGTAGTGGATGCCGTCTGAGGTGAGACGCTCCACACGTCTCTCGGTGTCGTCGAACCGGGAGTTGCCGCCGTCGATGATGATGTCGCCTTCATCGAGGAGTGGCACGAGGTCCTCGATCACCGCGTCGACGGCGCCCCCTGCCTGAACCATCAACAGGAGCACCCTTGGCGATGAGAGAGCGTCGACTAGCCCCGCCAGAGTGGTTGCGGCGATCATCTCCTTTTCGGAAGCCTCGCCGGAGATGAATTCATCGGTGACAGAGGTCGTCCGATTGTAAACGGCAACGCGTTGTCCCGAGTCGGCCAGATTGAGAGCGAGATTGGCTCCCATCACGGCGAGGCCGATCACGCCGATGTCAGCGGATTTGGTCACGGACGGAGGCTATCGGTTTGGATTCGATCCGCTTAGCCTTGCAGGGCTTTGAGCAACATACGACTGGGAATCGATATCGGTGGTTCGGGGATCAAGGGTGCCCTGATCGACCTCGAGTCGGGAGAACTCCTCACGGACCGAGTCAAGCTCTACACACCGCAACCAGCGGTTCCCGCCACGATGGGAGAAGCGGTCGGGACCATCGTCCGTGGCTTCGACTACGACGGCCCCGTTGGTGTGGGATTTCCGGCTGTTGTCCGTGAAGGCATCGTTTCAACGGCGAACAACATCGACCCCGAGTGGGTCGGAACAAGCGCGGTCGAGGTGTTTGGTGCCGCAACCGGATTGGACGTTTCGGTCGTCAACGACGCGGACGCCGCCGCCTTGTGCGAGGCTCGCTACGGCGTTGCTCGTAATCGAAGCGGACTGGTGATTGTGCTGACCTTCGGGACCGGGATCGGAAGCGGTTTTCTGGTCGGTGGGGAGTTGGTTCCCAACGTCGAGCTGGGGATGCTCGAACTCGAGGGGCATTCGCCGGCCGAGACTTTCTTTTCGGCAAAGGCACGTTCACGCCAGGATCTCTCCTGGGGGGAGTGGGGATCCCGGGTCAATCGCTTCCTAACCCACGTGACCAGGGTGTTCTCGCCGGAGCTCATCGCCGTGGGTGGTGGGGTTGCGCGCAAGTGGGACAAGTGGGAAGAGCACATTGACCAAACGCTGCCGGTGGTGAGGGCCGAACGCGCCAACAACGCGGGCATCGTCGGCGCGGCGACAATCGTCGGCTGACGGCCAGCTACCGCGAAAGCCCCAAGCCGCCGACTCTCTCGACGAACCCTCGCATTGCATTGACCCCTTGAGCCGGCACCCTTCCTACGGCGCTAGGGCCTAACTG
>JAYEGJ010000019.1:0-3262 GCA_034658975.1 Actinomycetota bacterium | reverse complement strand
CATCGTCGTCCATGGCGATGAGCCTGACATCGCTCCACCCGGCAATGACATCGCCCTCGTACTTCAGGATCGCACGCTCAATGCCGACGGCCAGCTCGTCTATGCAGCTTCGATGCACGACACCATGGCCGGGTTCGTCGGTGACATGCTGGTCACCAACGGGGTCGCTGAATACGAGACATCGGTCCGTCGGGAGCCTTATCGCATCCGCCTGCTGAACGGGGCGAACTCCCGTACTCAGTACCTCACTTGGTCGACCGATGACCCGTTGGTCGCCGTGGCCGCAGATGGCAGCTTGCTCCCTGAAGCGGTCACGGTCGATGGCCTTGTTCTCACGCCGGCGCAGCGGACGGACATCTGGGTCGATTTCTCCCGTTTTGAACCGGGCGAGAGGGTCGAACTGCGTGCGGCCGACACCTTCGTCGAGTCCGCAGCGATGATGGGTGGAGGAATGGGTGGGACCGGGTCCGACAATTCCGGGATCGCCCTCGCAGCCAAGGTTGCGGCAACCTTCATTGTCGAGGACACCCCTTCTATCTCCGGAGAACCACCTTCGCCGCTCGGCCAAGAGCCCGACTTTGGCCCCGAAGACGCGGTCAACGCGGATTCGCCGAAGGAGTTCGTGTTGTCGACCAGAAGAGCAGCGCACTGGATCAACGGGACCCGATGGGAAGGCCGATCCGTCTCGGATCTGGAGACCGTGAAGTCAGACACCGTCGAACTATGGGAATTCGTCAACCTCTCGCCGATGGCCCATCCCATGCACCTTCACGGGATGTCGTTCAGGATCGTCTCGCGAACCTGGGAGGACGACAGCATCGCCGAGGCCTGGAGATCGATAGAACACGGTGTTATCGAGACCGGGTTGCGCGACACAGTGCTTGTCTGGCCCGGGCAGAGGGTCCAGATAGCTGTTCCCTTCGCGAAGCACAAGGGATATTTCCTCTATCACTGCCACATCCTCGAGCACGAGGACGGTGGAATGATGAGGAACTTCCTCGTTACATAGGTAGGGCCGATTCGAGTCGTATCCGGTGCAGCGTTGGGACCGAATAGCGGCTCTACCGACGCCTCGGGCCACCGATCGCTCAGGACTATTCTTGTCACGGGATGTCCTCATCGGCCGATCCCATTCGTAGAGAGGGTGAACGCGGGAATCGCCCGCACCAACGAGAGGAAATCTCATGAGTCAGTACCTGTTATCTCTCCACACGGCAGCGGAGGGTGAGCGCCGTGGGCCGGCGACGCCCGAGGAGCGGGAGACCTACATGGAGCGTATCGATGCTCTCGAGGCCGAGATGAAGACGAGCGGTGCGTTCGTATTCACCGGTGGGCTCCACGGCCCGGACGCTGCCACCGTGGTTCGCAGCGAGGACGGCGAACTGGTGATGACCGACGGACCGTTCGTCGAGTCGAAGGAGCACATCGCTGGCTTCTACGTCATCAACGCAGACGACCTCGATGCAGCGCTGGCCTGGGCAGGCAAGGTCGTGGATGCGGTCGGTGCTCCGATCGAAGTCCGCCCGTTCTTTGGGTCGCGGGGCGCCTGAGACTTGACCGATCCCGTCGCCGCCCTTGGGGATGCGACTGAGGTCGAGAGAGTGTTCCGTGAGGTCCATGGACAGGCTGTGGCCACGCTCGTCCGCGTCTTCGGCGATATCACGATTGCCGAGGACGCCGTCCAGGATGCCTTCGTCGTGGCAAGTGCCCGGTGGCGAGACGACGGCATTCCCCCCAACCCGGCGGGATGGATCATCACCACCGCACGAAACCGGGCAATCGATGACCTCCGGCGCGAGGCCCGGGGCCGGGAGATCCAGGAGCAACTCGGCGCCGTCACAAACACATCGCCCGAGGGCGATCTGGTGGAGGACGGACCGGTGAGCGACGACCGTCTCCGGCTCATCTTCACTTGCTGTCACCCGGCGTTGCGGACCGAGCACCAGGTAGCCCTGACCCTGCGTCTGCTCGGCGGCCTGAGTGTGGATGAGGTGGCCCGCTCGTTCCTGGTCAGCGAGCCGGCGATGGCGAAGCGTCTAGTGCGGGCCAAGTACAAGATCAGGGCCGCCAACATCCCCTATCGAGTGCCGGCAGATGCCGATCTGCCTGAGCGACTCCGGTCGGTCCTGTCGGTGTTGTACCTCATCTACAACACCGGCGCCGACGATCCGGGACGGGCCTTGTTGCGGAACGAGGCAATTCGGCTCGCTCGCGCCCTGGTCGAGTTGATGCCCGACGAGCCTGAAGCGGCGGGGTTGCTCGCACTGATGCTGCTCAGCGAGTCGCGGGTGCCGGCCCGCAAGACCGAGGGGGCCCTCGTGCTCCTGCGTGATCAAGACCGGACCAAGTGGGACAGCACGATGATCGAAGAGGGACAGGCAATCGTGCGCGCCTGCATTCGTCGTGGCCGACCAGGCCCATTCCAACTCCAGGCCGCGATCCAAGCCGTGCACTGCGACGCCGACTCGTTCGAAGCGACCGACTGGGACCAGATCGTCGCTCTTTACGATGATCTCTTCTCGGCCATGCCCACGCCCGTGGTTGCGCTCAACCGGGCCATCGCCATCGGCGAGATCGAGGGGCCCGGCGCTGCCCTCACCGCACTCGACGCAATCGGGCCCAACCTCGACAACTATCACCTGATGCACGCAGCCCGTGGCACAACGCTGCGTCGGCTTGGACAACGGGACGCAGCGAAGGCCGCCTACGAACGAGCCGCCCACCTCGCGGTGACCGATGCTGACCGGCGGTTTCTCGCGCAACAGATCGAGGAGTTGGCCTAGTTGGGCGCCCTCATGCAGAACCGGCCCGACGGATCGACCGGACCACCAAAACGAAACGAGTGAGCGCTGATCGAGGTTGGTGGGCCCACCTGGACTTGAACCAGGGACCTCATCCTTATCAGGGATGCGCTCTAACCGGGCTGAGCTATGGGCCCCACGAAGACGCAGAGTGTACAAGGGCTTCCGAGGCTTCGAAAAGTCCAGATCGGCCGTGTCCAGCGTCGGGCTTGGGGAAATCTCAAGGGACGAGCTCCGCCCCCTTGCGTTCGGCTAGTCGCGGTCCGGGAGGTACTTGGCCAGGACCTCCCTCCACCCTTTGTCTCCGAACTCGCTCAGGATCTGGCCCCAGCCTTTCTCCCGGTACTCACCGATGACATCTCCCCAGCCTTTATCCCGATACTCGCCGAGGACATAGTCCCAGCCCATGTCGTAGTTGTCTCTGACAGTGGGCCCGTCCTCGCCTCGCGCCTCCCAGCCAC
>JAYEGJ010000018.1:0-15555 GCA_034658975.1 Actinomycetota bacterium | reverse complement strand
TACCGGGTCGTGCAACGCAACGCCATGGCAGCCTGGGATGGCAAGGGCCAGCTAATGGACCTGCTGGCCACCGATCCCGAGGTTCAGCTGACCACTGAGAGACTCGACGACTGTTTCTCACTCGAGCGCGTCAACGAGACTGCCACACCGGTGTTCGAGCGTCTGGAGCGGTTAGCCCTCTGAACGCTTGGCGATGTTGCGCGACGCGAGCCCTATCACCAGACAGAGCAAGGTCGCGCCTCCGAAGATGATGATGGTCCCGGAGCCAAAGACCTGACCCATCTCTTCCTTGAAGAACGAAGCGGCGGAGATTCCGGCCAGCGCCGAAAGGACGGCGAGGGCGTAGAAGATGTATGAAGCGGTTTTCATGGACGACAGATCTTATCCGGACCAGACAGTTGCCAGTTGTTCAGTGAATTTCTGCCGGGAGACGAGGACCGCCTCGCCAAAGCTGGTTCGGTAATCCCTCACCCCGATGCTGAATCTCTTCACCGAGGACGTGGAGATGCCGCGGTACTTCCAGCCGGTGTTGATCGCAGACCCGAACGACCAGGACGAATCGAGACGAACCGATGAGGCGACCGCAGAGAGCTTGGTGGTGAGTGACGCCGGTGACGAGAAATTGGCAGCCTTCCCTGCCAGTTGGAAAAGAACGTCCTGCTGGCGTTGCTGACGCGTGAAGTCTGACCCGCCGACCCGAACCCACTCCTCACCTTGGAGTTGCTCCGGACTCCGGGACCTGACCCAGGCAAGGGCGGTATCGCCGTCCACCACCTGACAACCGGGTTCACTGATCTCGAGATTCGCCTTGGCGTCACGGGTCGGAAGATCGACGCACACCGTGATCCCGCCCATGGCATTGACCAGCCTTGCGAAGCCGTCGAAATTGATCCGGGCCAGATGGTCAACGGGAATGCCGGTGTAGTCCTCGACCATCATCGCCAGCAACTCCGAGCCTGATGCCATCCCCTTGCACCCTCCAAGGCCGGCGTTGAGTTTCGTGAACCGGCCCTTGCACAGGTTCCACACATACAGATCGCGGGGAAGGCTGACCATGATCGGCGCCCCGCCCCCGGCCGGCTGCAAGCCCAAGACGATCGCATCGGCGAGGTAGCTCGAGGCGTCGGTGCCGACCAGCAGATAGGAGTCGAATTCCGAGTCGGCGATGGGCTCTCCAAATGCCGTCGGGTAGCGCTGCTCGGGCGAAACGGAAGCCCCGTAGGTCGCCTCGATTTCAGCCAGCGGATCTCCGAACACGCCTTCTGCCACCTCTTCGACCTCCAGGTTCCAGATGCTCGTCGGCGTCGGCTCCTCGACCGCCGGTGCGGCAGCGATGGCCGCTCGTGCTGCGTTCGGGTCGAAATCCTCGGTGGCGACCGCCCCGAGCGCTGTGCTCAGTACATAGACGTAAAAGGCGGCGGTGCCTAGAAGGGCACCCACGATCAGGATGACCGCTGTCCTCCAGGGGTGAAACAGGACGAACTGGATGAGTGCCAAAACGCAATGAGCCTATGCAAGAGCCCCGGATTGTGCCGGGGTGATGTGGACCGTTCCGGTGAACAACGCTGCCGTCCTTCCGTCCGACCGCCGGACCTCCGCTCGATAAGTCCCCAGAGTGCGACCACGAGAGACCTCTCGAACCGTCGCCTCCAAACGATCGCCCTCACGGGTTGATGCCGTTAGGACCAGGTGAGTGTCGATGGCGACCGCCTGGTCTCCGGCGTTGTTGGACGCTAGGGAAAAGGCACAGTCGGCCAATGAGAAGACGACTCCGCCGTGGCCCACGGACAGGAAATTGAGGTGGTCCTTGGTAACGGTCATTTCGACGGCGATCTCATCGGGGGTCACCGACACGAGATCGATCCCGAGACTGCGCGCGTAGTTGTCGGCGTCCAGGAGTTCGCGGACCCGCCCTTGGTTGAATCCAGCCACGAGTGGTCAGGCTAGAGCGCGTTTTGTGAGGATTAGTGGCGCGTCACGCGCCAGAGATCCTCACAGAACGGTTGAGAGAAGCCTTCTACCAGTTTCCTCTGGCGTATCCCGTGGGCGGGCTGACCATCTCGAGGCGGGTGTTGTCGACCTCGAAGTCGAGATGGTCCTGAACCGACGTGACACCGTCCAGCCTCTTGGTCAACTCGACCAATAGGGAGGCATCGGACTTCGTCTCGAGTTTTCCGGTCAACGAGACGTTGCCTTCGAGCGACGTCACCGTGACGCGACGGGGGTCGATCCAGAGGATCTCCTTCATCACGTGTTTGTTGATCTCGTTGACGATGTCTTCGTCTGGCCTCACGTAGGCCCGAAGCATGTCGGCCCGGGACACCACGCCAACCAACTTGCCGTCTTCGACTACTGGAATCCGCTTGATCCCCTGCTTCTCCATGAGACGGGCCGCAACGGCATGGTCCTCTTCGGGATCGATGATTTTCACGTCCTTGGTCATCACGTCACCGACCAGCCGGTCCTGTGACGGAATCTCGTGGTCGTGGTGCAAGAACCTCAAGAGACCGGCGCGCTGTTGAACACGCCTGCCCGCTTCGGATGCCACAAAATCGGCTTCGGTGATGATTCCGACCAACGAGTCGTCATCGGTGACGGGCATCCCGCTGATCCCTGCTTCGAGCATTAGGCGGGCGGCCTCCTTCAAAGGAGCGTCCGCACCGATGGTCACTACTTCAGTTGTCATGAGATTGCGTATGCGCATGACACCTCCTTTTTCCTACAAAGCTACCTATCGGCAGGCAGGCCCGTTAGGGGATTTGGACCCCCGGCCGGGTGACGATCGGGAGTACCGCTACCGCCCGCTACTCTGCCGCCGCGTGCCGAGTCTTGCTCATGTTGGATCAGGGAAAGTCAGGGAGATCTACGAGATCGACGCTAACTCCTACCTTTTCGTTGCCACGGACCGCATCTCCGCATACGACGTCATCCTGGATCAACCCATCCCCGACAAAGGGAGAGTCCTCACTGGGGTCAGCCTCCACTTCTTCGATCTGCTCGACGCGCCCAATCATCTGATCACAACCGACCTGGCCAACGTGCGGGGTCTCGACGACGACGAGAGGTCGGAGATGACGGGACGGGCGATGGTCGTACGCAAGGCCGAAGTCATCCCCGTCGAATGTGTCGTGCGCGGCTATCTCTACGGCTCCTCATGGCGGGAGTATCGAGACGGTGGCGGTCCTACCACGGAGCACCTTCCCGACGGGCTGGCAATGGCGGACAAGCTTCCCGAGCCCATCTTCACCCCGGCCACCAAGGCCTCCACCGGGCACGACGAGAACATCACCGAGTCTCAAACACGCGAGATTCTCGGCGACGATCTCTACGAGGAGCTCAAACGTCGCTCCATCGACATCTACCGGAGGGCAAACGAGTACGCCGCCGAGCGAGGGGTGATCCTCGCCGACACCAAGTTCGAGTTCGGCTATTCAGATGGGGAGCTCCTTCTCATCGACGAGGTGCTCACCCCCGATTCCTCCCGCTACTGGCCGGCCGACGAGTGGGTGCCCGGTAGCGAGGTCCCTTCGTTCGACAAGCAGTACGTTCGCGAATGGCTGGAGGGCCAGCCGTGGGACAAGAACCCCCCGCCCCCCACACTTCCCGACGAGATCGTCGAGGGCACCCGCGCCCGTTACATCGAGGCCTACGAACGCATCACCGGTGGCTCGTTCCGGGACTACCTCACTAGTGGCCCGACCACTGGAGGTTCATCTTGAAAGTCACGGTGACCATCAACCGCCGGCCCGAGATCGCCGATCCCGAGGGGGTGACTGTCATGAGGGCACTCCATGATCTCGGCTACACCGAAACCGAAGCCGTGCGAATGGATCGCGTCATCCACATGGAAGTCGTCGGCGACGACGCAGACGTCATCAGGTCGAGGGTCGAGGAAATGTGCCTGCAAGTTCTTGCCAATCCAGTTCTGGAAGACTTCGAGGTCGAGGTCGCCGAATGAGGACGGCGGTTGTCGTCTTCCCCGGAACCAACTGCGAGCACGACGTCGTCTACGCCCTGAAGTCGCTTGGCGGAGACGCCGAATTGGTTTGGCACCGCGAGGCCGACCTTTCCGACTTCGATGGTGTGATCCTTCCCGGTGGCTTCGCACACGGTGACTATTTGAGGACGGGCGCCATCGCCCGCTTCTCCCCCGTGATGGCCGAGGTCGATCGGATGTCCGCCGAAGGAGCACCCGTTCTCGGTATCTGCAACGGTCTCCAGATTCTGTGTGAGGCCGGACTTCTGCCCGGCGCTCTGATCGCCAATCGCGATCTCTCCTTCATCTGTCGTCCGGTGGATCTCGAGGTCGTCGACTCCGACACGATCCTGACGCGTGAGGCCACCATCGGACAGAGACTCACGATCCCGCTCAACTCCTACGAGGGGAACTGGGTCGATACATCCGGCACCGGCCGGGTCGCACTTCGATACACCGACGATCCCAACGGTTCTCAAAATCAGGCTGCCGCAATCGCCAACGCCGCCGGGAACGTCGTCGGGATCATGCCCCACCCCGAGCGCGCCATCGAGGAGGTCCTCGGCTCGGCAGACGGTGAGGTCCTGCTTGGCTCCTATCTGGCTTCGCTGGTACCGGCGTGACAACGGCAGCCGAACCGGTCCACCGTCAACTCGGGATGACCGACGACGAGTACCAAACGGTCGTCGACATTCTCGACCGTCCCCCGATGCCCGCAGAACTGGCCATGTACTCGGTGATGTGGTCGGAGCACTGCTCGTACAAGTCGTCCCGGGGCCACCTGAGCCGCTTCCCCACCGAGGCCCCTTGGGTCGTGGTCGGCCCGGGAGAGAACGCCGGTGTTGTCGACATCGGTGGCGGCTGGCTCGCCGCACTCCGCATCGAGAGTCACAACCATCCGTCGTTCGTCGAGCCGTACCAGGGTGCAGCGACCGGAGTCGGGGGAATCCTGAGGGACGTCTTCACCATGGGCGCTCGCCCGATCGCACTTTGGGATCAGATCAGGTTCGGCCCGCTCGACCAGCCGAAGAACCGCTACCTGTTCAAGGGTGTGGTCGCGGGCATCGCAGGATATGGCAACGCTGTCGGCGTCCCGACTGTCGGCGGCGAGGTCGAGTTCGACGACTGCTACACCGGCAACCCACTCGTCAATGTCATGTGCCTCGGCCTTCTCCGCAAAGAGCAACTGGTCCTCGGCACGGCCGGCGAGCCCGGATCCATCGCAGTCCTACTGGGCAAGGCGACGGGACGCGACGGGATCGGCGGGGCGTCGGTCCTGGCCTCGGCGAGCTTCGACGACGAATCCCAGGAGAAGCGACCGAGTGTTCAAGTCGGCGACCCCTTCGAAGAGAAGAAGCTGATCGAGGCCTGCCTCGAGCTCTACGAGAAGGGTCTCGTGGTCGGAGTCCAGGATCTGGGCGCGGCTGGTCTCTCCTGTGCGACGTCGGAGCCGGCCGGACGGGCCGGAGTGGGGATGGACGTCGACCTCGACGCCGTGCACACCCGTGAGTCGGGCATGACCGCACCAGAGCTGCTGATGTCGGAGTCGCAGGAGCGAATGATGGCCTTCGTTGCCCCGGAGCGTGTCGATGAGGTCCTCGCAATCGCCGGAAAATGGGAGATCGACTCGGCAGTTGTCGGGGAAGTCAAGCCGGGGGCAACGCTGAACATCCACTACGAGGGTGAACTGGTTGCCAGCATGCCGGCAGCGTCGCTTGCCGACGACGCTCCCCTCTACAGCCGGCCCATCGAGCGCCCCTCCTGGGTAGACACGCTCTGGAACGATCCCGCATCGGTCGAACTCGGCGACCCTGCCGGGCTTCTGGCACAAGTCCTCGCCGATCCCGGTATCGGCTCGTCGGCATGGGTCCACGAGCAGTACGACCACATGCTCTTCCTCAACACCATTGTCGGGCCGGGTAGCGACGGCTCTCTGCTCAGGGTGAAGGGGACCGACAAGGCGCTCTCGGTGTCGACCGACGGCAACGGCCGCCTCTGCTACCTCGATCCGCGTGCCGGCGCAGCCCGGCTTGTGTACGAAGCGGCGCTCAACGTCGCCGTCACCGGTGCCAAGCCCATGGCGGTGGTAGACAATCTCAACTTCGGGAACCCTGAGAAGCCAGAGGTGATGTGGCAATTCACCGAGAGCGTCGACGGCATGTCCGAGGCCTGCGAAGCCCTCGGGATCCCGGTTGTCGGTGGCAACGTGTCGTTCTACAACGAGACCGACGGCGTCGACATACATCCGACGCCGGTGGTCGGACTGCTCGGCCTTGCCGACCCGATGCCGGCAAGCCCGCCCCGGTTCGGAAACGCTTCAGAAGGCATGGAGATCTGGGAGGTCGGCCCCGCCGCAACCGGCAATCTCGCTGGTTCAACAGTCCAGAGAATCCTCAATCGTGAACTCACCGGGCGGCCGACCGAGCCCGATGCCGGGATGGCAAAGCGGGTGATCGAGCTAGCGATAAGCCTCGCGCATGAGGCTCCGGTCTTGCACGACATCTCTGACGGAGGCCTCGCTGTCGCACTGGCTGAGATCTGCATCGAATCCGGCGTTGGAGCAAGCGTGCAGGTTGAGAATCCTTTCTCCGAGGATCCACACCGATTCCTGATCGTCGCCGGGCTCGGAACGCTCGAGTTGCCTGCCGATATCGCCCGGCAGGTGGGATCGATGGGAGGAAGGACGATCGAGATCAACGGATCGGGCATCGCCCTCGATGACGCAACAGCCGCTTGGTCAGGAGCCATCCCCGGAGCAATGGCCGGCTGAGCCGGGCCTAGCATCAGTCACGTGGCTCGATCGATAGGAATCCTCACCGCCGGCGGCGACAGTCCCGGCCTCAACGCGGCCATACGTGCCGTCGGGAAGGCCGCCCAAAGGGCTCACGGGATGAACGTCATCGGATTCCTCGACGGGTTCGTCGGACTGATGCAGAATCGATTCGTCCACCTCCACGATGAAGATCTGTCCGGAATTCTCACCCGCGGTGGGACCGTACTGGGGACCAGCCGGGCGAAGGTCGACAGGATGGACATGGGCAATGGCCAACGCATGGACATGCGCCCGTTGATGAGAGAGAACATCGAGGGTCACAGCATCGAGGCGCTCGTCTGCCTTGGTGGCGACGGGACCGTGAAGAACGCCGTCAAGCTCGAGGAGGCCGGGATCCCGATCCTCATCCTTCCGAAAACCATCGACAACGATGTCTACGGAACCGATATCACTTTCGGCTTCGACACTGCAATGACGATCGCTACCGAGGCCATCGATCGCATCCACTCAACTGCCCACTCCCACCACAGAATCATGTTGACCGAGATCATGGGGCACAACGTGGGTTGGCTGGCTCTCGGCTCCGGTCTCGCCGGCGGGGCCGACGTCATCCTCATTCCCGAGATCCCCTACGACGTCGAGGCGGTCGCATCCTCGATCTCGGAGCGCCGGGCAGCGGGATCCAGCTTCTCGATCGTGGCGGTAGCCGAGGGAGCCATTTCCCGGGAAGACGCCATGAAACGCGATGAGATGGTCACCAAGATGAGCGGCCTGGAAGACAAGGAGCGCCGGACTGTCAAGAAGAAAATCAAGGCATTCGATGAGCGGAAAGCCGGTGGGACCTCCTCACTCGCCTCCCAACTGTCAGAACTCACGGGTCTCGAATCCCGACTCACGATCCTCGGCCATGTCCAGCGTGGAGGAACCCCCTCGCCGGCCGATCGACTGCTTGCCACCAGGCTCGGCACCGCCTGTGCCGACTACATCGCCGAAGGAATACATGGGGTGCTGATTGCCTCCCGGGGCCAATCTGTGGAGGCAGTCCCCCTCGATGAGGTCGCAGGAAAGACAAAGGCCGTTCCCCTTGATCACCCGTGGATGAGAGCGGCACGGCATCTGGGCATCGCCCTGGGAGACTGAGCGTCATGTTCTCCAGTGTTTCGATCGTCGGCGGTGGGCCCGCAGGGCTGTATCTGGCGATCCTCCTCAAGAAGCGCCGCCCGGACCTGGCTGTCGATGTCTACGAGCGCAACACGCCCCAGGATGCCTATGGGTTCGGAGTGGTCTTCTCCAACGAGACCCTCGATCACTTCAGGGAGGCCGATGAGCCCTCCTACACGGCACTCACCGGTGCCTTCAAGCAATGGGGCGACATCGAGGTTCGCCACTTCTCAGGACGCCGGGTTTGGTCGGGCGGCCACGGGTTTGCCGCTGCCAGCAGGAGGGACCTGCTCGAGATCCTCACCGATCGGGCCGGGGAGGTCGGAGCGAATCTCCATTTCTCGACCGACATCGCATCGCTCGAAGAGGTGCCTCCGGCGGACCTGATCGTCGGCGCCGACGGCAAGAACTCCGTTATCCGCGACGCGCTCATCGACCACATCAGACCTTCGTTCGACTGGCGGCCCAACAAGTACATCTGGTTCGGGACTCCAAAGGTCTTCGACAAATTCCACTTCATCTTCGAAGACACCCCCCTCGGACTGGTGTGGGCCCACATCTATCCGTACTCCGACGAGGGCAGCACCTTCATCGTCGAAATGGCCCCCAAAACATGGCGAGACCTGGGATTTGGTCGCACCGAGAACGAGACCTTCGCCCCTGGTGTTACCGATCAGTTCGCACTCGAGACCTGCGAGGAGATGTTCGCCGAACATCTCGACGGCCACCGACTGGATGGCAACAACTCGCGCTGGCTGACCTTCCCGACCATCACTTGTGAGAAGTGGCATCACGACAACGTCGTGCTCATGGGTGACGCGATCCACACCGCCCATTTCTCCGTCGGATCGGGCACCAAGCTGGCCATGGAAGATGCCATCACTCTGGCCGATGTCCTGCTGAGCGACCGTTCACTCGACAAGGCTCTGGAGGCATACGAGGAAGAGCGGCGGCCCGGAGTCGAGAGTCTTCAGCGCGCGGCCAAGGCCAGCCTGGAATGGTTCGAAGGCACCGACCGATATCGACACATGGACGCGGAGCAGTTTGTCTTCTCCATGCTGACCCGAAGCCAGCGCATCACATACGACAATCTTCGATTGCGCGATCCCCAGTACATGTCCGAGGTCGACGAGTGGTACGCGGCTTCCGACCATTTCAGCGTGGGCTCGCCAACGGCCGACACCCCTCCAATGTTCCATCCGTTTCAGGTCCGCGACACCGTCCTCCCCAACCGCGTCGTCGTGTCTCCGATGGCGCAGTATTCGGCCGTAGACGGGATGCCCAGCGACTGGCACCTGGTGCATCTCGGTAGCCGCGCCGTTGGTGGCGCGGGGCTGGTGATGACCGAAATGACCTGCGTGTCTCCCGAAGGCCGGATCAGCCCCGGATGCACCGGTATCTGGACAGACTCCCAGGCCGACGAATGGAAGCGGATAGTCGACTTCATCCATGAGAACAGCCACGCCAAGGCCGGCATCCAACTCGGCCATTCCGGCCGCAAGGGGTCGACCAAGCTGATGTGGGAAGGCGACTCCGATCCCCTCGACGACGGCAACTGGGAAATCCTCGGACCGTCGCCAATCCGGTACCGCCCCGACAGCCAGGTTCCCGTTCCCATGACTCGCCCTGACATGGACCGGGTCAGACAGCAGCACGTCGACGCCACGAGACGGGCCGAGCGGGCCGGTTTCGACTGGCTCGAACTCCATTTCGCCCACGGCTACCTGCTGTCGAGCTTTCTCAGCCCTCTCTCCAATCAGAGGTCCGATGAGTACGGCGGCTCTCTCGAGAATCGCATGCGCTATCCGCTCGAGATTTTCGAGGCTGTGCGAGAGGAATGGTCCGACGGAAAACCGATCTCCGTTCGGATCTCGGCGACGGACTGGGTCGAAGGAGGCTTCGACGGGGACGATGCCGTTGCGGTCTCGGCAGCGTTCAAGGCCGCCGGTTGTGACCTCATCGACGTGTCAACAGGCCAAACCTCGATACTCGCCGAGCCGGAATACGGCCGCCTGTATCAGACGCCCTTCAGCGATCGGATCCGGCATGAAGCCGGGATTCCGACGATGACGGTGGGGGCGGTCTCATCCATCGACGACATCCACAACATCCTGGTGGCCGGTCGAGCCGACCTGTGCGTACTGGCCCGGCCCCACCTCGTCGATCCGTACTGGACGATGAACGCCGCCATCGACGTCGGCTATGCCGACCACTCCTTTCCCAATCAATATCTCTCGGCTTTGTCGGCGCGGCGAAGAGAGCAGGATCCGATCGCCCCGGACGTCTTCCGTCAGTAGCGTTTCCGATCGTGAGCGAACAACCGGAATCCTGCTCCTCTCCCGAGTACGCATAGTCGGCTGCGGCGCCACTTCCCCTGGCCGGCCTGCGGCCTGGCCCCCTCCGCCCCTTCGGGGCACCTCCCCCAACGTCGCTGCGCTCCTGGGGGAGGAAACGGTCGCGTCTCTGCAAGGATGCAGCGACGTTGGCCACCCGTCCGTTCCTCGAGGACGAGGACACAGCCAGGGGCGTCCCTGGACGTCCTGAGCCCGGAAAACGTTGGTGGTCGGGGCACTAGCCTGGCCGCGTGACTGTCGTCGGAGCCGTCCTCTCAGGAGGCATGAGCAAGCGAATGGGCCAGAACAAGGCCGACGTGCTGGTTCGCGACCAAACCATGCTGGAGATGGTGGGAACGACGATGAAGTCGGTGCTCGACACGGTCGTGCTTCTCGGCCCCGACCGCGACGGCTGGGAGTGCTGGCCCGACGCGGTCCATGCACACGGCCCGCTCGCCGGTATCGCCACGGCCCTGGCGCGAACCGATGCCGAACACATCTTCCTGCTCGCCGTCGACCACCCCTTTGCGAGGGCGGGGACGATCGAGAGAATCGTCGACAAACGTGGCGAGTTGCCGGTGGTTCCGGTCGACGCCCACGGAGCCCGTCAGGTCACATGCGCGCTCTACCCGAGAGTTGTCGCCGATGCCGCTGCCGAGGAGGCTGCAAACGGCGGCTCGGTCCAGAGTCTTCTCGACCGTGTCTCGTTCACCGCGATCACTCCCGAAACCTGGGAGTCGTGGGGCGAGGACGGGAGAAGCTGGTACTCGGTCGACAGCCCGGAGGCCTTGACCGAAGGGCTGGGGCTGTTCACTTGAGCATGTCCCCCGATCCGAGACATCCGGCCGAGAACCCTCTTTTGGTCATTGGCGGGATCTCGCTGGTCGGAGTGCTCATCGCCGCCGGGTTCCTTCTGAATCAGGCTTTTGGACCGAGGAGCCTGCTCGCTCTGGCCGGATCGATCATCGGTCTGTATGTGGCACGAGGACTCATCAACGGGGCCGAGCGCGCCAATTCCGTCGAGATCACCTACGTGCCCTTCCTCGGCGCAGCCCTCTCCCGTGCCAGGGAGTACACGGCCGACAATTGCGCCTACGCTGTTGTTCCCGACGGGATCGACGGCATCGTTCTCCTCTCGGGTGGGAAGTACCTCTATCCCCATGTCGACGGGGCGCAGTTGGCCGCACGAGCATCCACAGACTTGGGTGTGTTCGTATGGGTCATGAACGCGCTCTCGACGCATCCGATCATGACCAAGCGTCTCCAAGCGCTCTACAACAGAGGTCGGCCGGGTCGCATCTTCTGACCCGCCAGCCGTGTCGTCAGCCGCCGATCGAGTCGATGCGACCAGTCAGGAGTCTCCGCTCCGCCTCGTTCTCTGTCAGATCCAACGCCCGTTTCAACTCATCACGAGCCTCCGAACCTCGACCCGCACGTCTGAGCATCTCGCCTCGAGAGGCATGGAACGCGTGGTACCCGTCCAGGGCAGCACCGATCGATTCGAGGGCGTCGAGACCTGCTTCGTGACCACGCAACTGGGCCAGTGCAACCGCACGATTCAAAGCCACGACAGGCGATCCGGTCACAGGAAGCAGCCGGTCGTAGAAGCCGACAATGGCGGCCCAGTCGGTTTCGCTCCAGGTGGTGGCCGACGAGTGCTCGGCGGCAATCGCCGCCTGGAGGAAATACGGCCCGTCCTCTCCTCTCTCCCTAGTGCCGGCGACCAGACGCAGGCCCTCATCGATCTCCGGTGCATCCCAAAAGCCACGGTTCTGGTCTTCCAGCAGGACGACATTGCCCTCACCGTCCGTGCGGGCGCGGCGCCGGCTGTGATGGAGGAGCATCAGTGCGAGCAAGCTCGCTACTTCGGTCGATTCAGGGAGCAGCTCAACCAAGAGGCGGCCCAGCTCGATCGCGGAGCCAGCTAGGTCCTCACGAACGAGCAAGTCGCCAGAAGACGCGAAGTAGCCCTCGTTGAACACCAGGTAGATCACCGACAACACCGCGTCGAGGCGTTCCGGGAGGTCCTCGTCCCCAGGCACCGCGAAAGGGATCCCGGCGTCCCTGATCTTGGCTTTCGCCCGAACGAGACGTTGGGCCATGGTCGACTCCGACACGATGAAAGCGTCTGCTATCTCACGTGTGGTCAAACCACCAAGTGTGCGCAGCGTCAATGCCACCTGCTTGTCGGTGGCCAGGGAAGGGTGACAGCAAGCGAAGATCATCTGGAGACGGTCGTCAGTTTCGGGCCCTGGGGGTCTCTCAGACTCCACGCTTTCGAGCACAGCAAGGAGCTCCTGCTTTCGCGCATACGTCTTGCGACGACGCAATCGGTCGATTGCGCGGCGCCGGGCAACCGTGGCGATCCACCCGGCGGGATTGTCCGGCGTCCCTGCCTCAGGCCACACCCGTAACGCCTCGGCAAAGGCATCCTGAATGGCCTCTTCGGCGAGGTCGATGTCCCGAAGCTGGCCGGAAAGGCCGGCCAGGACGCGGCCATACGATTCACGGAAGACCTCGTCGAACTGTGATTCTGGCCGAGTCATGGAAGTTCTTCTGCGGTGTAGGTGTTCATCCAGTCGTCCGCATAAGGTTGGCACACGTGCAGAACCCGTTGAGAAAACTCATCTACGTCGGAGATCCGATGTGCTCCTGGTGCTGGGGGTTCGCCCCGGTGATCGAGGACCTGGCCGAGGACTTCCCGGTCGAGGTCGTCGTCGGTGGCCTCAGGCCCGGTCCGTCCGCGCAGGAACTGGAAGATCGCATGGCGGCATATCTCAGAGATCACTGGGTTGAGATCGCCGAACGTACCGGGCAGCCGTTCGACACCAGTTTCCTCGACCGCCGTGATGGTTGGATCTACGACACCGAGCAGGCGGCGGTCGCCGTTGTCCAGATGCGCTCTCTCGACGAGAATTCGACCCTCGACTTCTTCACGACCGTCCAACACGCCTTTTACGCGGAGGGCAAGGACGTAACGAACTTCGATGTTCTGGCCGACCTGGCCGTCGGCTTCGGAGTCGACCGTGACGAGTTTCGGTCGGCCATCGGAAGCGAGGAGGGGCGCAAGGCGGCGTGGGCCGACTTCTCGAGATCTCGCAACTGGGGCATAGGTGGGTTTCCCGCCCTGATCGGAGAATTGGACGGAGACAAGCTCGCACTGCTTGCCAAAGGCTGGACCGCATCAGACCTCATCCGCACCCGCATCCAGTCACTAACAGAAACCGCTTGAGAGACCCTTTCATACCCCAACCCGCCATCGACCCGACGGCTGTGGTCGCCCCCGACGCCCAAATCCATGGGCAGGTGGAGATCGGCGCCCACTCCTTCATCCTCTTCGGTGTGGTGATCCGAGCGGAGCTGGACCGTGTGGTGATCGGTGCCGAGTCCAACATCCAGGACAACACGGTCATCCACTGTGACGAGGACATCCCCTGCATCATCGGGAACCGTGTGACGGTCGGCCATGCCGCGGTCGTCCACGGCGCCACGGTCGGTGACCAGGCTTTGATCGGGATTGGGGCGAGGGCGCTCAATCGTTCGATAATCGGTGAGGGTGCCGTCCTCGCCGCCGGATCGGTGTTGGCCGAAGGCAAGGAAATACCGCCCTGGACCCTCGCCATGGGTGTCCCGGCCAAGCCGGTACGCGACCGCACCGCAGCCGAGATCCAGAAGACGGCGGAGGGGGTGGATCACTATCTCCATCTCGCTGATGTCTACCGCGAGATCTTCCTGAAATCTCAGGGTTGAGAACTACTGTCACGAGCGGGATCGACCTACGATGGCAGCGTGCCCAAGGAGGCCCCACTACCGGACCTTGATAGCCCCCGAGAGGCCTGTGGGGTCTTTGCCGCCTACTCGACGTCGCAGCCGATCTCGAACCTGATCTATTTCGGGCTCTTCGCCCTTCAGCACCGCGGGCAGGAATCGGCGGGCATCGCCACATCCGACGGTGAGACCGTCACCGTCTTCAAGGATCTGGGATTGGTGGCACAGGTCTTCGACGAGCCGGCACTGGCAGGTCTCGACGGACACATCGGCATCGGACACGCCCGATACTCGACTACAGGCTCCAACAACTGGGCCAATGCCCAACCCGCGCACCGACAAGTTGGGAACACCAGCGTCGCCCTCGGTCACAACGGGAATCTGACCAACACCAAAGAACTCGCAACAGCCCTGGGCGTGACCAGCGCAACCACAGATTCCGACCTGATGGCCGAGGGCATCGCCCGCGCCATCGACGACGAGCGATCCGATCTACGCGGTCTCGAACTGGCACTGATGGAAGTGGCCCCCAGGTGGAAGGGCGCCTTCTCCCTGGTGATCATGGATCAGGGTCGCATCGTCGGCCTTCGGGACCCCAACGGATTCCGGCCTCTTTGCATCGGCTCGCTCCCGGATGGCGGCTGGGTCCTTGCGTCGGAAACGGCCGCGCTCGATCTCGTTGGAGCCACGTTCGTGCGCGAGGTGGCAGCCGGAGAGATGGTGGTGATCGACGCCAACGGTGTGAAGAGCTTTCATCCGTTCGGTGAGGTAAACCCGGGATTGTGTCTCTTCGAGTTCGTGTATTTCGCCCGACCGGACAGCCAGATGTACAGCAAGAGCATCCACGCCGCTCGCTACGAGATGGGCAAGACGCTGTCCACCGAACACCCCGCCGCTGCCGACGTGATCGTCCCGGTCCCCGAGTCGGGAATCCCGGCGGCACAGGGCTTCGCCGCCGCCAGTGGCATCCCCTACACCGATGGTCTGATCAGGAATCGTTACGTGGGCCGAACGTTCATCGAGCCGAATCAGATGCTCAGGGACCAAGGGATTCGGCTCAAGCTCAATCCGATCCCCGAGAATCTCCGTGGCAAGCGGGTCGTCCTCGTCGACGATTCGATCGTCAGGGGATCGACGACCCGCAAGCTGGTAACGATGGTGCGAGACGCCGGAGCCAGCGAGGTGCACCTCCGGATTTCCTCCCCTCCCTATCGCTGGCCCTGTTATTACGGGATGGACACCGTCAACAGATCGACACTGATCGCCGCTCACATGGAGGTGGAAGAGATCAGGCACCACCTCGGGGCCGATTCGTTGGGCTACCTGTCGCTTCCGGGCCTCCTCGATGCCACTGGAGTCGCCGATGCCGGATTCTGCACGGCCTGCCTCTCCGGGGAGTATCCGACCGAGATCCCGGAGACAACGGACAAGTTCCACCTCGAACGGTCATGACGTGACTTCATATCGAGATGCCGGGGTAGACCTCGACGGCGCTGCGAAGCATGTCAGAAGCATCGCTGCCGATGTGACGTCGACCTGGTCGG
>JAYEGJ010000017.1:0-3283 GCA_034658975.1 Actinomycetota bacterium | reverse complement strand
GGCAATTGGATTCGTCGCCTTCGACCTGGGAACCGCCGATGCCATTGGCGATGTGGTGGCCCCCGTGGTGACAGTGGCTGTCGTGGCCGCGGCAACGGCCCTTGTCGGCTTCGAGTTCGAGAAGGAGGCCCTCGTCTCCACCGGGAACGAATCAAAGCTCGAGCAACAGCGGATCGACTTCGAGCGTCTCTATGCCGTCAGCGCCACGCTGGCCCGCGCCGAATCACTCGCAGAGATCGTGCCCCACCTGATCGGGACTATCTGCAAGTACCTCGACGCTCAGGTCGGTGTGGTCCTGCTTCACGACGCGGAGATGGCTCGACTCGAGGTGATGAGTCCGATCTGGGTCAACGGTTACCCACTGGAGACCGAAGAGGTCACGGTCGACATCAACGCCCCGAGCGTCGTTGCCCAGACCTACCGCGCTGCGAAACCGCTGCTCGTCAGGCACGTCGACCAAGACTCCGATTCCCACGTGCTGCTCAAAGAACTCGGCCTGAAGCAAGCCCTGGTTGCTCCGCTGAAGGTTGAAGCGATGCGGGTGGGAGTGATCATCGTTGGCGACCCCTACAACGTGGACTTCACAGAGGACCAACTCGAACAGCTTGGCTCGCTTGCGGCGCCTGCCGGCCTTGTGCTCAGCCAGATAGGGCGTTACGAGGCCCAGGCCGAGATGACGAAACGTCTCGAAGAGGTGGCGCAGATGAAGTCGGATTTCGTCTCCACCGTCAGTCATGAGCTGCGCAGCCCTCTGACCTCGATCATCGGCTCGCTCGACACTGTGAACCGGCCGGAGCTCGCACCCCCCGAGCCCACCTCACAGCACCTTCTCAAATCGGCACGGCGTCAGGCGGGCAGATTGCAGCGACTGATCGAGGACCTCCTCGTCGTCTCGCGAATCGACCGCGGCGCCATCCCGGTGCAGTTCGAGACAGTCGTCGTCGAGGACATCCTGGGAGAGGTGAATCGCGTCGTTTCGATCGAGCCGACCATCACCGTCGAACCCACGGACCTAACGGTCACCGCCGATCGCGACCACTTCTCGCGGATCATGATCAATCTGGTCGAGAACGCGGCCAAGTACGCCATCGACTCCCCTGTCGAGATCTTCGCCTGGCAACGCGGCTCCCGAGCATTCATGGCCGTTGTCGACCACGGACCCGGCATTCCCAGCTCGGACCGGGATCGGGTTTTTGAGCGGTTCACCCAACTGGACCAGTCCGACACCCGGTCGAGGGGTGGGACTGGCCTGGGATTGTCGATCGTGAAGTCACTCACCGAGGTGATGAAGGGCACGGTACGTGTCGAAGAGACGGAGGGTGGCGGAGCGACGTTCGTCGTCGAGCTTCCGGTGGCCGTGACCATGCCGGTCGAGGCCTAACGGGGACCCTGTCCCGGTTTTACTCGCCTGAATTGTCGGCGGCGGCTATCGCGTGAAACCCGCCATCGACGTGAACGATCTCACCCGATGTCATCGGGGCCCAGTCGCTGAGCAGCACACAGACCATCCGGGCGACCGGATCCGGGTCGGCCGCGTTCCATTCCAACGGCGCACGCTGGGCCCAGACCTCGTCGAACTTCTCGAAACCGGGAATCGACTTGGCGGCAACGGTTGTGAGCGGGCCGGCCGAGACGGCGTTGACCCGGACGTTGTGCTTTCCGAGATCCCGCGCCAGGTACCGAGTCACCGCCTGGAGTCCGGCCTTGGCGACACCCATCCAGTCGTAGCCGGGCCACGCCTGGGTGTTGTCGAAGTCCATCGAAACCAGGGAGCCCCCGCCGGCTTCCTGCATCAGCGGCAGCAGAGCAACAGCGAGGGTCTTGTATGAGAACGCCGAGGTGGTGAAGGCGATCTGTGCCGACTCGACCGGTGTGTTGAGAAAATTGCCGCCGAGGGCATCGGCCGGAGCGAAGGCGATGGCGTGGAGGGCTCCATCGATGCGCCCCCACCTCCGGGTCAGGTCTTCCACTACCGCCTCGACGTGGGCGGGGTCATTGATGTCCAACTCGAGAACGTCACACGCTTCGGGCAGACGTTGGATCGAGCGTTCGGTGAGGCGCAAGCCGCGTCCGAAACCCGTGGCGACAATCTCTGCGCCCTCCTCCTGGGCGATGCGCGCAACGTGCCAGGCGATCGAGTCGTCGGTGAGTACGCCGGTTATCAGAAGTTTCTTGTCTTTGAGAAGCACTAGTGGCCCATCTTATAAATGAGTGTGGTGTCTCTCACACCATCTATGCGACAGACCACTAGAAGTTGCCCCCGAACGTCATGATTCCTCGGATTCCTAGACCCATGGTGAAGAGTAGGAGCAAGCCGTAGTACAGGGTGGGCCGCTTTCTGAATTGAACGCGGTAGATGTAGGCAAAGGAAAAGGTCACGGCGATTACGACCCCGTAGAACACATGCTGGTTACCGGGATCGGTGCCGCCCGAGAAGAGGATCACGCCCATGACGATCTGGATGAGGAGACCGACCGTCGCGACGCCGATCCCCCAGTAGAAGGCCTTTGGCACGGTGGTACGCCTGGCCATGAGGACACCCCAAAGCCCCACCAAACCGCTAACTCCGGCCGCGATGTAGCCCCAGGTCGTGTGGATGGAACTCACGGCAAAGGAGCTTATCGGCCCATTGGCAGCAAGTTGGCGCGGGTTAGAGTCGAGCAAGGAGGCATTCATGTTCGAGGCGGTTCAGTTCATCGAATTCCGAGGCGTACCTGAGCCAGAGGAAACGCATCTCGGTGAGTTCACCGAAGAGATGGATGCGGTCGAGGCCGCCCGCGGTGCCCGCGGGTCCTTCATGGAAACCGGCGCAGACGAATATGCGTGGTGGGTCGTCCGTAAGGTCGGAGCACGTCTCGCTCACTTCATTGCAGATTCCAAGAGCAGCAAGGAGTTCCTCCTCGACCTGACATCCGGCGAGCTGGTGGAGGTCCAATAGGACGTCTGCCCGATCGTATCGAGACCGAGCGTCTCGTTCTCCGTCATTGGACGGCCGAGGATGTGCCCGCGCTTGACGAGGCCATCGCACGGAACATCGAGCACCTGCGTCCGTGGATGCACTGGATCGTCTACGAGCCGGCCTCGGTGAATGACCGGGTCAACCTGATCGAGTCCTGGAATGGCCAATGGGCCGACGGCGGCGACAGCGTGTTCGGCGTCTTCCTGGGAGATGAAGTGATCGGGGGAACCGGACTCCATCGGCGTGTTGGCACCGGAGGCATCGAGCTCGGTTACTGGATCGGGAAGGACCACATCCGCAATGGGTATGCCACGGAGTTGGCCC
>JAYEGJ010000016.1:0-3389 GCA_034658975.1 Actinomycetota bacterium | reverse complement strand
CTCACGAGTCGTAAGTGTTCTGCTCGCTACGGGCGTCCACTTCGAGGTCATCAATCCTGATCCGATCACCGAACGCGAGATCGAAGTGTTCATAGCCGCCCTCGAAACGGAACCGGATCCGGTCCGTCTCTTGGCCGGCTAGACCCTTCCTCCCAGGGATAGTCGACGGGCACCAGGGCAGAGTGCTCCTCGATGTGAAGGTGGCGACTCGGGGGAGTCGCTGCCTTCGCCCGCGTATGGGCGACACCGCAGTATCAACCGAGCGACACACCGTTAGCATCAGGCTCAATGTTCCAGGGTGGCGAGATCATCATCATTGCGCTCCTTGCACTCATCGTGCTGGGCCCGACCAGGCTGCCCGAACTCATGCGAAAAGCGGGCCAATGGACGGCCGACCTGCGAAAAGCCGCCCGTGAGATCACCAGTGGCCTCGAAGAGGAGGTCGCCGACCTCAAGGCGGTGGGAGAAGAGCTGAAAGGCCCGATCGAGGAGCTGACGGAACCGCTCAAGGAGATCAGGAAAGAGATGATGGATGCCGATCCGCGAAATTACGAGTGGACCGGCCCCAAGCCAGTTTCGGGACCGACGCCTGAAGACGCAATGAGAGACCTCGAAGAGATGAAGGAAGCCGAGAAGGCCGAGGAGGCAGTCGGCGACTCCCAGGATCCCGAAGGGCCCGAGGGCGACGAGTGACCGACGCCGACCGGCCTCAATCGTTACTCACCCATCTCGAAGAGCTCCGCTGGCGGGTCTTCAGGATTTTCATCGCCGTAATCGTCGGCGGAATCATCGCCTTCGTCTTTGCTGACCCGTTGCGGACCATTCTCGAAGCTCCGTTCCACTCCGCTGCCCCGGATTCGGACCTCCAGTCCCTGGCTGTTGCGGAGAAATGGGGAGTCCTGATGAGAGTCGGACTGTTCGGCGGCCTCATCCTCGCCAGCCCGGTTGTTCTCTGGCAGATCTGGGGGTTCATCAATCCTGCCTTGACGTCCAAGGAGAAGAAGTGGACCATCCCGATCGTCGGGGCGCTGGTGGTTCTATTCACCAGTGGCGTTCTGTTCGGATACTGGATACTTCCCAAAGGGCTCGAGTTTCTCCTGGGGATCTTCCCCGGCGTGCAGACCGACCTCAGAATTGGTGACTACTACTCGTTCGTTCTCCGATTCATCTTCGCCATCGGTCTGTCTTTTCTCTACCCGGTGTTCCTGTTCGCAGCTGCCGCGGCCGGGCTGGTGAGCTCCGAACAGCTGGGTAGAAATCGACGCTGGGCCGTGCTGATCGTGGTGGTCGGTGCCGCGATAATCACCCCGACCGGAGACGCGTTCAACCTGCTGATTCTCTCAATTCCGCTCTATCTGATGTACGAGATCACCTATTGGCTCGTGCGACTCATCCTGAAGAAGTGAGCGACGAGCTCGCCGGGTTCTGGTCCGGCATCGAATTCGCACCTGACCAGTTCCAACGGGAGGCGGCGGAGACAATAAGGGACGGAAGCTCGGTCGTGGTCACGGCTCCCACAGGTGCCGGTAAGACGCTTGTCGCCGAGGCGGCCATCTATCTCGCCCTGAAACGGGGGCGCAGAGCCTTCTACACCACGCCGGTGAAAGCGCTCTCCAACCAGAAGTTCTCCGATCTGAGCGAGGAGCACGGTCGGGCGAACGTGGGTCTTCTCACGGGCGACAACGTGGTCAACCCCGGAGCGCCGGTCATCGTCGCCACGCTCGAAGTCCTGCGGAACATGATCTATGCCGATCCGGCCCAACTCACCGACACCAGCTTCGTGATCCTGGACGAGGCCCACTATCTCCAGGACCGCTCCCGCGGGGCAGGGTGGGAGGAAGTCATCATTCACTGCCCTCCGCACATTCAGTTCGTTTGCCTTTCGGCCACCATTTCGAACAACGCCCAGTTTGCCCAGTGGGTCGAGGAACGCCGGGGGCCGACACGGCTCATTTCGACCGAGCACCGCCCGGTCCCGCTGGAATCGATGTACATGATCAAGGACAAGATGGGCGCGCAGACGGTCCATCTGCTCCCAACATTCATGACAAGGGACGGCCGTCGCCGTCCGAACTCGCGCATCGAACACATGCTCGGCCTCGAACGGGGCAGGCGAAGACGCTTCAAAACGCCGAATCGAATAGAAGTCGTCGAGACCCTCGCACAAGAGGACATGCTTCCGGCGATCTACTTCATCTTCTCGCGTGCCGGATGCGATGCGGCTGCCAATCGCCTCGTCGAGGCCGGGGTGCGGCTCTCCGATGCTGATCAACGCCAGGCGATTCGAGAGATTGCCGAGAAACGAACCACCCACCTGACGGACGGAGATCTGAACGTTCTTGGCTACGGGAGGTGGATAGCGGGCCTCGAGGAAGGAATCGGAGCCCACCACGCCGGTCTTGTTCCCGCCTTCAAGGAGACCGTCGAGGAGCTTTTCGAATCGGGCCTGCTCAAGGTCGTGTTCGCCACGGAGACCCTTGCGCTCGGGATAAACATGCCGGCTCGCTCGGTGATCATCGAGAACCTTTCGAAGTTCAACGGAGAGAGTCACGAGGTGCTCAGGCCCGGTGACTACACCCAGCTCACGGGGAGGGCGGGAAGACGGGGAATCGATGTCGAGGGATTCGGCGTGGTCCTCCACTCATCGTTCGTTCCATTTCGTCAGGTGACCGAGATCGCATCCATCGGCGCGCATGAGCTTCGCTCCAGTTTCAGACCCACCTACAACATGTCGGCCAATCTCATTGCCAACTATCCGAAGGATGAGATCGAGTCGCTGCTGGAGGCATCCTTTGCGGCGTTCCAGAGGGAAGGGGACATGGACGATGCCAAGACCACGGGCGAAGCCCTCGCCCACCAGCTCGCCAAAGAGGAGGAGCAGGCGATGTGCGAGTTGGGGGATGTCGAGGAGTACCTGGCTGCGATCGAGGCGGCCGGTCCCGACCGCAGGCAGGACGGCATCAAGTCGCTCCTGGGGCCGGGAGCGGTGATCGATGTGATCGGAGGATCGCGGGATGGTCGATATGCAGTCTTGAAGCGGCTGTCATCGAAGGACGGGGGAGCCCGGTATCTGGTGTTGTCGACTTCGGGCCGGGTGTCGTCTCTCGGCTACAAGCAGATCCCGATGGCAAGCGCTGTGGCCGGCACCATCGAACTGCCGCGGCCTTTCAACCCTCGCGACAGGAGATTCATTCAGGAGTCCCTTAGACGACTGCGCAAAGTCCCCTCAAAACCCTCTGAGAGGAGTCAACACCGACATGCGCGGATCACCCACCCGGTCGCCGAGTGCCCGGACGCGGCACGGCATCTCTCTGCTCTCCGAAAGGCCAACCGGATCAGAAGACGTTTGGATCAACACCGGGCCATGAAGCGTGGAACTCGATTCGGGT
>JAYEGJ010000015.1:0-3401 GCA_034658975.1 Actinomycetota bacterium | reverse complement strand
GAGATAGAGAAGGCCCACCCCGACGTGTTCAACACGCTGTTGCAGATTCTCGAAGAGGGTCGTCTCACCGATGCGCAGGGACGCAGCGTCGACTTCAAGAACACCGTGATCATCATG
Organism: Actinomycetota bacterium; assembly: GCA_034658975.1. GTDB lineage: Bacteria > Actinomycetota > Acidimicrobiia > Spongiisociales > ZC4RG35 > SZUA-217. Next base: position 3,284 of record JAYEGJ010000015.1, on the reverse strand, counting down.
ACCTCGAACCTCGGGACACGCGACCTCCACAAGAAGGCGGTCGGGTTCCACGTTGAAGACGAAGAGGTCGGCTACGAGTACATGAAGGAAAAGGTCACCGACGAACTCAAGAAGCACTTCCGGCCCGAGTTCATCAACAGGATCGACGAGATCATCGTGTTCCACGAGCTGACGATGGAAGAGCTCAAGGAGATCGTCGACCTCATGTTGGTGAGAGTTCGCGAGCAGCTGACCACACAGCATCTGGACCTTGTCCTCACCGATGATGCCAAGGAGCATCTCGGTGTTCAGGGCTACGACCCGGAGTTGGGCGCGCGGCCGCTGCGACGTGCGATTCAGCGTCTCCTGGAGGACCCCCTCTCGGAACGAGTGCTTCTGGGCGAGTTCAAGGCCGGGACGACGATCCTGGTCGGATTCGATGAGGAGAACAAGGAGCTGACCTTCGAGGGCCTCTCATCGCCAGACACGCCGTCCGTGGAGATGGCCGAACAGGAGTAGGCTCCACCGGTTTCCCTAAAGCCCCGGCGCCCGGCGACCGATGCTTCCGGGTAGGTTCTTATTGATGTCCAACGCTGTTCTCGCTCTCGTTTTCGCACTGTTTGCCGGAGTCGGCCCGGTGGAGCTGCCTGAGTACGCGCCCGCAAGTGATTCTGCGTACACCCTCGACCTCGAGCTCGACGGCTATCAGAACGGGCGCATGGACCCCGATCGCCTCCTGAAGGTTGGCAACTGCACTCTCGAGCGTGACGCCGCCTACACGTACTCGCTCATGATGGAGGCCGCCGAACTGGACGGCGTCAATCTCAGGCCGGTTGACTGCTACCGGAGCTACGCCAGCCAGGAGGCCTCGTTCAATCGCCGGTGCCCACTAACGGTGGTTCCCATCTACGTCGGGCAGGGAGTTGGAGATGTCGAGCAGACCGGGACCACGACGGTCCGAGTCTGCACCGGTCCGCTTACCGCGCAGGCCGGCCATTCCAATCATGGTTGGGGGCGCGCCATCGACTTCCAGGACCGACGCGGGTCACTCGACTGCTACGACTCGGAGTTTCACTGGCTCAAGCTGAACGCCCATCGCTTCGGGTGGGTACACCCCCAGTGGGCTCACTGTGGGAGTCCCAACCAGGAGCCCTGGCACTGGGAGTACGGCGGCGTGACCGACCCCACCCTGGTCGACTTCGTCTCTTTGGACCCCGCCCTCATCGCCACCGCCGAATAAGGGCTGGTCTGGAAACCTCAGGTAGTTAGACCCGTATCCGGGGCTAACGGCCTCGACAAACTCCCTCAGCGGATTGCGAGAGCCCGTCGTACGTCGGCAATGACGGATTCAGGCTCCTTGACAATCATCTCCCACGTAAACCGTAGAACGATCCATCCGGAGAGTTGGGCGGCGTTGTCTCTGCGCCGATCGGTTCCAAAGGCGTCGAAGAGAGCGTGCCATCGACGACCGTCACCCTCGATGACAATCTTCTGGTCTGGATAAGCCATGTCAACGCGCCCGCGGATCGGCTTGAGCCAAGGTGCTCGGAACTGCTTCCTGGGTGGTGGGAGCCCGGAATCGACGATGAGTTGGAACAGCATCGTCTCGAGCTCGCTCTCGGAATAAGCCAGGTCGTCACCGGCTCGGTCGGCCAGGAGTTCCCCCATCCACTTCATGCCGCGCTTGCCCTGCCTTGTGAGGGCCAGGTACAGCGTGACCAATTCATCGAGGTCGACCTTCCTGCTGGCCAGGGCATGGTCCAGCACTCGCTCGAGTCGTTTCTTGCTCAGGACCTTTGCGAGATCTAGGAGGGTACGGGCGACCGTGGTCACCTTGAGTTGCCCAATTGTGGTCGTGTGTTCCGGGAGCAGGTCCGTTGACTGATGAACCGTGACGCCGGGGAAGGAATGGGTTCCCCGATATGGGACGGTGACGGTGGGCTTCTTTGCCTGAATAGGGGTAAGGCCATGTATCAGTGCAGCGGACTCGTGAGAGACGACCGCTCCCAGGTGTCGCCCTGCCGCATGCAGCAACACGTCCGGCCGGGTCGATGCGCCCGGGAGAGTGAAATGGCCCCGACCGATACGGACGAAGATGCCGTCGGACACCCTCCGATTGAGAGTGGACTTGGGAAGGCCGAGGGCTATTGCCTCTCGGGTTGTGAACGCTCCACCGTTTTTCTTGGCGAATTGAATCACATCACGTGTTGCGGACATGTGTCGACATTGCCCAGTTGGGTCATCAATTGGAACCCCCTTGGTTTCTTGAGGTTGTTGGAGCCGTATATGGGTGTAACTACCTGAGGTTCGCGGACCCACCGTCCCCTACCCTGCCTGCACGATGGAGAAAGCGGTAAGGAGTCTGCTAATTGTCGCCGGGGCGTACGTCGCGGCGCAGATGATGTCCGACATCGCCAGCCTCCGAATCATCAGCGTTGGCGGCTACGCCGTCGACGCGGGCACGCTGATCTATCCGTTTACGTTCACTTTGCGCGATCTGGTCCACAAGATCGCCGGGAAGACGGCAGCCCGCACCTTGATCTGGCTCGCGGCCGTCATCAACCTCCTCATGGCCGGCTTCTTCTGGCTGGTGGGCGAGCTTCCGCCTGACATGGTCACCGGCCCCCAACCAGGGTTTGGCGAACTCCTTGCACCGGTCTGGGGAATCGTGGTCGCGTCGATCGTGGCCGAGGTGGCCGCCGAGTTGATCGACACCGAGATGTATTCGATCTGGGTCAGGAGATTTGCCGAGCGCCACCAATGGGGGAGGGTTCTGGCATCCAACGCCGTGTCGATTCCGGTCGACTCGGCGCTGTTCGTCGGCCTGGCCACCTGGTTCGGCGTCTTTCCTGCCGAGGTGGCCGTTTCCATCTTCTGGGTGAACGTCTTGTTCAAGGGTGGATTCACCCTGATTTCGATCCCTTGGATCTATCTGGTGAAGCCGACACCGCTTTCTTCCGCCTCGCCCTAATCGGCCTCCCGGCACTAACGTATGGGGGTTGACAGGTGCCCCCTGTCAACCCCAAAGCAACATGGAGGATCCGACTTGGAAAGTAGAACTTGGTGGTGGATCGGCGGCGGTGCCGTGGTCCTGGCCCTCATTCTTTTCTTCGCCTTTAGCGGAGATGAGGACGACGTCACCACTACAAGCACCGTACCCGAGGCGGTTGTCACAACGACGACCGAAGGGGCAACGACCACAACTGCGGACGAGACGACCACGACTGAGGGTGGCACAACCACCACCGCGGCTGCAGTCGAGCCGATCACCGCATGTCAGGTCACTGACACCGGTGGCATCGACG
>JAYEGJ010000014.1:0-16142 GCA_034658975.1 Actinomycetota bacterium | reverse complement strand
GCTGACCGTCACAGTCCCTGTCTCCGGCGTAAAACGGAGGGCATTTTCGACCAGGTTCTGGGTGATCTGCCCCAACCGATCCGGGTCGGTCTCCGACATCACGCCGGAAGCTGCATCGATCTCGAGCGTCACGCCAACCTCATCAGCCCGCCTCCGGAACGAAGAGGCGATCTCGGTGACATGGGCTCCAACATCGACGGACTCTCTCCTCAGGCTGAACTCGGGCTGTTCGAGTCGGGCCAGCATCGAGAGATCCTCGATCAACCGTGAGAGCTGACGGCTCTGGACTGCCAGCACCGAACCCACCCGCGGTATCTCGTCGACCTCGACCTCACCCTCCTCCAGTGCCTCGGCGTATCCGCCGATGGTGGTCAGCGGGGTTCGCAGATCGTGTCCAATCCCGAGAATGAACTCACGCTCCCGGACCTGGCTCGACTCGAGTTCTTCGGCCATCTCATTGAAGGCTGTCGCCACGCCGTCGAGTTCGGGATCTCCCAGGCTGGGAACCCGAACCGACATGTCACCGTCGGCCAGGGCTCTTGATGCCTCGGCGAGAGGCTCAAGACGATTCGCGACCTGATTCGAGAGGACACGGGCAAGAAGCGCTGCAAGAACGGCAATGCCGAGAACAATCAGAAGCATTCCCGAAAGTTGGTCGGCGACCCGCAGCACCGGAGCCTTCCGTGCGATGGTGACAAGGAGGTTGATGTCGTCTCCCCGCACCTCGAGGGATGCCGGAGTCACAACAGCCAGTTCCCCGGAAGTCAATCTCGTGAATTGGCTCTTGCCTTCTCTCAGTCTGACCAAGTCAAGAGCGACCCGGTCGTAAAGTTCGTTGTTGGAATTGACCAGGCCATCGGCTGCCAGCACTGCGAAAGCAATCTCTGAACCCCCCGCGGTACGCCGGATCCTCCCCAGGATCGGGCGAAGATCGCCCTCGAGGAACCGGAATACTTCGAAGGCCGCCGCTGGGCGCTCCTCGGCCTGCTCCAGTGCGTCCTCGATAAACGAAACGGCCTCGTCGGTGGACTGCTTCATCTCCCGGTAGGTGGCCTCAACGGCTGCTCGCTGGGAAGCGACCACCGACCCGACAAGGACAAGCAACCCGGTGACCGCGGCAACACCCGCAATGGTCCAGAAGAGGCGGCGTCTCAATCGCCCAACCGATAGCCGACACCCCAGACGGTCTCGATCGGGATGCCATCGATCTTCTTTCGGAGCTGGCGGATATGAACGTCGACTGTTCGTGTCTCGCCGAAATACTCGTAACCCCAGACAGCCTCCAGGATCTGACTCCGACTCATCGCCAGCCCCCCGTTCTCGGCGAGGAACCACAGGAGGTCGAACTCCTTGGCCGTGGGCTCAATGACGTCGCCAGACGGGTTGGTGACCGTTCGCTTGCCGCCATCGATCTCGAAGCCGCTCATCTCGAGAATCCTCGGTCTGGTCGGCGGCTCTTCGGATCTCCTCAAGACTGCCTTCACGCGGGCCATCAGCTCTCTGGGTGAGAACGGTTTGGTCACATAGTCATCGGCACCCATCTCGAGCCCGAGCACCTTGTCGACTTCGGTATCACGCGCCGTCAGCATGATCACCGGGGTCTGGGCAAACTCACGGATGCGGCGGCAGGTCTCTATGCCGTCGATACCCGGAAGGTTGATATCGAGGAGGATGGCCGACACCGGTCGGATGCGAAGACGCTCGACGGCCTCCTCACCGGTCAACGCGTGGAGGAACCGATAGCCGTCGCGCTCGAAGAACCCGCGGAGCATGTCGGCGATGGCGTCATCGTCCTCGATGAGCAGAACTGATCGGACTGGCCCTGGCATGACGACAGTTTGCCTTCACATTTGTAAAGAACCGGTGAACTAAGTCTGAGGTTTCGAAGGAACCGCCAGAACCTTCGCAGTCGCCGCACCGACTTGAACCGATGAGCCCGGCTCGATTTCGCGACGCACCAGACCCAGTCCGACCCGATCGACAACGGAGGTCAACACCCCTACCTCATTCTCTCCGGAGGTAATCGCGGCGCCCGCGTCGGCCGCATTGTCGAGTTCGAGTATCCGGAGGTGCCGGTTCACATGGCCGCGGTTGTGGATGCGGGCCACCAACTCCTGGCCGAGATAACAGCCCTTCTTGAAGTCGACACTCACCGACACCAACCCGGCTTCCTGCGGGATGGTCTTCTCATCGACGTCGATTCCCCAACGAGGCTCCCCGGCGAGAATTCGAAGACGCTCGTACTCGCCCGCCTCGCCCTCGGCGACCGTCGGTCTGTTGCCAACGATCAGCGTGCGGCTCACGCCGGCCCAGGAGACGTCGGCTGAAAGCCCTCCGTCGAATGGTCGCCATCGACCGGGGTCGAATTCGGTCGAGCCGATGATCACCCAGGTCGGCTGGGTTTCCTGGGTGATGTCCACGTCAACTCGAATCCGGAAGCGCCCAATAGACGCGGCCAGCTCTGCCCCACGCCCCTCCTCAGCAACCAGGCCCACCTCACCGTCGCCACGCAAAACCCAAAGAATCTGGTCGAGTTTGCCCTTCGGCCGAAGAAAGAGTGACCGACGGACCTCTCCCACCTCCATCGATGCCACTTCCTGGCTGACCAGGTCGTTGAGAAAGCCGATGGCGTCAGCTCCGCGAAACCACACCACGTCGGGGTGGTCGGGTGCGATCCAGGGTTCGAAACTCACAAACACGAGGTTATGACCTTCCCGATCCGGAGGCGACCTCCGACTCAGAGCACTACGAGCCCGCTAGACCGAGGCGAGGTTCTCGAGGAAGGGGATGGCGTCGTAGATCTGGACAAACCAGGCGGAAAGATCACCCAGACGCCCGGTGACCATGACGACGCCGAAGAGCGCCAAGAAAGCCCCGGAGGCGATATTGATCGGCTTCAGGTAGGGCTTGACCCGACCAAAGAACTTGAAGAGACCGAGGCCTGCCAGCAGGAACGGCACGCCGAGTCCAAGCGAGTAGCCGATGAGAAGGAGGATGCCTTTCCCCAGTGTGTCCTGCGTGGCGGCGGTAGCGAGGATGACGGTGAGAACAGGACCGATGCAGGGCGTCCAACCGAAACCGAACGCCGCACCCATCACCGGGGGGGCCCACTTGCCAAGACGCGAAGGCTTCACCTGGACCCTCTTTTCCTGACTCATGGTTGACAGGAAGCCACGCTCGGAGATGGCCATGGCGATCATCAAGATCCCGAAAGCAATGATGATCATCCCGGAGACGCGGGTGAGGGTGCTGAGGTTCTGCCTCAAGAACTGTCCAAATCCCGTCGCTGCCGCGCCCAGGGCTGCAAAGACAAGCGTAAACCCGCCGATGAAGAGCAGGATCACCCTTGTCATCCGTGCCGGCGAAACTTCACCCGTTTCGAGCTGGGAAGCCGAGTATCCCGACATCATCGACAGATACCCGGGGAGGAGCGGCAACACGCAGGGCGATATGAACGAGATGATTCCGGCCCCGAATGCAACTGTGAGTTGAACGATGTATGCGGCTTCGCCGACGCCTTCAAACATGATTGGTAACTAACAACAGGTTCATTGCTCCCAATCTTCCCATCATCCTCTTTCTACTCTCGCCGGATGCGTCGGATCCTTCGTCGGGTTGTTGACCCTTTTCTCCCCGTCGACCACTTCAGTCCCTCCGACCGAAAGGTCGTGTTCATCATCTGGGTGGCCGGTGTCGTCCAGGGCTTCGGGCAGTCCCAGGCCAGCGCATCCCTGCCATTCACCAGGGCCGGGCTTGGTCTGAGCGAAGGCGAAATGAGCCTTCTGCTCGGCATCGCTCGCCTCGCAGCCTTCGCCGCCCTCCCACTCGGCTGGCTCGGTGACCACAGGGGACGTCGCAAGCCATTCCTCTGGGCGTTGACCCTGATCATCGTCGGGGGAACTATCTCCGGACTGGTCACCGAAGCCTGGCAGTTCGGCCTCGCCCATTCCGTGTTGAGAACGGGGACAGCAGCCGTTTCGGGGCTGGCGATCGTCCTCCTGGCCGAAGGCACGAGCCTCCGGGTCAGGGCCTACGCGATCTCGTTCTATGGAGCAGCGGTGTCGCTCGGCGGCGGAATGGCGCTCATGATTCTGCCACTCGCCGACAACGGCGGTGAGGCCTGGCGGATACCCCATCTCCTCACCGCATTGGGATTTCTAGTCCTCCCCTTCCTCGTCAAGAACGTCCCGGAGAGCCAGATCTACATCGACGAGCCGGAGGGAGGCCACTGGCGCGAGTTGGTCAAAGGCGAGTGGTCGGCCCGCTTCTGGATCGTCAGTTCGTCCAGCTTCCTGGCTTCGGCATTCGGAGCTGTGGGCGCAGCCTTCTCGACCGAGCGGCTGATCAATCAGGTCGGGATCAGCTCCGGAGACACGGTCATCATCCTCCTTCTCGGAGGAACGCTTGGTGGAGTCGGGTTCTTCGTTGGCGGCCACTTGGCCGATGCGTGGGGCCGTCGTCGCACGTCGGTGGTGAGCCTTCTCCTGGCGTTGATCGGCGGCGTGACCCTCTACACCGTGGAGGCGGTTCCCCTGATCGTCGTGGCCGTCATGGTGTCCGCCTTCGGCACCTTCGCCTTCGTTCCGGCTGGCGGCTCACACCGGGCGGAACTGTTCCCCACGACCCTCCGATCGAGCGCCAACACGGCGGCATCCAATCTCGCCCTTGCCGGCTCGGCATTCGGGCTGATCATCGGGATCTACACCATCGACACCTTCGGCCTGACTGCCACGATGTTCATCCTGGGAGTCGGGGTGGCCCTGGCCGCCGGCTTGACCATGCTGCTCCCCGAGACCCGTGGTCAGGACTTGACAGCGATCTCGACCGATCGTCGGTAGGTGGCCAGGAACACCAATCCCCTGATGACCATCATCACGCCCAGGGCCCACCAGATCCCGTTGATCGTCTCACCCATCGGAGTGAACATCATCAGGCCGACCGCAGCAGCAGCTCCCAATCCGGTGGAGACAACCATCGCCCCGAGGCCGAGAAGTCCGAGAAAGATGCCGTCTCCGACAAACACCAGGGCGCCAGGAATCTCGATGGCGGCTGCCACTCCACCCGCTCCAACCGTCAGATCGGCGACCACCGCGTCGCTGGCAAGCAGAGAAAGCGGATAACGACCGACCAGGAGAAATACCGTCAGCATCAAACCGGCGACCACTCCCCACATCACGAGACGTTTGGAAAGAACGTGCACGGGTTGGGCGTCCCCTGCCCCGGCGGTTTCACCCACCATGGCCTGCGCAGCGATGGCGAAGGAGTCGGCGATGAGGGCGGTCAGGAGGAAGATCTGGACGACCAACTGGTGGGCAGCGATGGTCTCCGGACCGATCCGCGTCGCCGTTGACGCCGCCACGGTGAAGGCCATGAGCAGCAGGGCGGTCCTCGCCGTGAGCATCGCTCCGTTGCGACCGAGAGCCAGCAGAGAAGGGATGGCTTCGGACAATCCGCTTGGCCGGCTGGCCATTCGCCGCGAGCGAATGAGCCACAGAAACCAGACCGCACCACCGTATTGGGCAATCAGTGTCGCCAGGGCGGCTCCTTCGAGGCCAAGCCCGAAGCTGAAGATGAGAAGTGGGTCGAGAACGAGGTTCAGGGCGTTGACCCCGACCGCCACGAGCAGAGGGGTACGCGTGTCCTTGTGGCCGCGGAACGCGCCATGTCCGGCCGTGACGATGAGGACAGCGGGAGCGGCGAAGGCCCTGATCCGCAGATAGCTGATGGCCGGGTCAACCACGTCACCGGTCGCCCCCATCAGGTCCACGAACAACGGGGCGGCCAGCAGAACAACAACGGCGACAAGAACACCAAGCCCAACGGCCAGGACCAAGGCGTCGCCCACCCATCGACGGGCCTCATCCTCGTTGCCCCGACCGAGGGCCCTCGCCACCAGCGGTGTGATAACGGAGGCCAGAAAATTGAATGCGAAGAAGGCGAACCCGAGGATCGCAGTATCGACACCAAGCGCCGCAAGCTCGGTTGTGCCCAAGCGGGCGACGAACCCGGTGTCGGCCAGAGTGAGCAAAGGGTCGATGGCAAGGGCGCCCAGCGCGGGGATCGCCAATCTCAGGATCGCCCTATCCGTGGAGTTGAGCCGGGAGGTCAACCCTTCTGCTTCCCGGCGACCTCAAACCGGTCGGGCCATTCGCAGAGCGCGAGCATCTCACAGGAACCGCACTGGGGGCGTTTCGCTTCACAGGTGTCCCGGCCGAATTGGATGTATCTCATGGACAACCCGGACCAGATGTCCTCGGGGTACAGCGCCTTCAAGTCGGACTCGACGGCCCCTGGATCGGTCTCCGCGGTCAACCCGAGACGCCCGGCCACCCGTTTCACATGGGTGTCGACGGCGATGGCGGGAATGTCCCACACCTCGGCCAGAACGACAGATGCGGTCTTGCGGCCGACCCCGCGGAGTTTGACGAGCTTGTCGATGTCGGCCGGCACTTCGCCGTCGTAGAGATCTTCGATGTCCTGGGCGAGCTTGATGACCGACTTGGTCTTCTGCCGATAGAACCCGGTCGAGAAGATGATCTTCTCGACGTCCTCATGTCGTGCGTCGGCAAGCTCCCCCGGACCCGGATATCGCTCGAACAGCGTCGGGGCCACCTTGTTGACGTTCTCATCGGTGGTTTGCGCCGAGAGAACCGTGACCACGAGGAGTTGCCAGGGACTCCTGAAGTCGAGGGCCGTCCCGATGGTCGGGTACCGCTTGGTGAGGCGGTTGAACACCGCCCTCGCCTTGCCCCGCTCAGCGGGAGTGGGCGTCGATCCGTTGGCTCGGGTTCCAGGCATGGACGGAGCACTGTATTGGAGTGTTTACGCTGCCCCGCTTCATGCCCGGAACAGATCGGAACAAAGCGATAGGCGGCCTCATCGTCGCCGCATTCCTATTCGGAGCCACCTTCGTCGTGGTCAAGTCTGCTCTCCAAGACATCGGCCCCCTCTCCTTCGTGGCCTGGAGATTCCTGATCGGCGCGGTCGTTCTCGCAGCCTTCGCCATCCCGAAGGGCAGGACACTGTGGAGGCACGGAGCGCTGACTGGCCTCGCCCTCTTCGCCGGATATGCCCTTCAAACCGGCGGACTGGTGCTGAGCTCTGCCAGTAATTCGGCACTCATCACGGGCCTCTACGTGGTGTTCACGCCCTTCCTGGCCGCAGCGTTCAAGAGACGCCCTCCCAGCCCGTGGGTGGTCTCGGCTGCGGCCGTGTCGTTTGTCGGCCTGTTCCTTCTCACCGATACCGACGGTCTCTCGCTCGAATCAGGCGATCTGCTCACTCTCGGCTGTGCTCTTGCCTTTGCCGCCCACATCGTGATTCTCGCTCGCTACGCGCGTCACCACCCGGTCATTCCATTCACCACGGTCCAGCTCATGGTCACGGCTGCCCTCGCGTTCCCGACAGCGTTCTTGATCGAAGGCCCAGGGCTGCCCCCGAGTTCGGTTTACGGAGCCCTCGCCCTCACGGGACTCGGAGTGAGTGCCGGCGCATTCATGCTTCAGGTCTGGGCACAGACCGTGATCGGGCCGAACACTGCGGCCGTGGTGCTGGCAGCCGAGCCTGCCTTCGGGGTGGCGGTTGCCTGGGCATCCTTGGGAGAGAGGCTGGATACTGCCGGCTGGATCGGCGCCGGTCTGATCGTGGTGGCGATCTACGTCGTTATCACCAAACAGCGGGACGACTCATTCCGGGAAGCCGAAGCCGTTACCCCCGCTCACTGACTCACCTGATAAGACTCGTCCTCGAGGCGGCGGGCGAGTCTCATCAGGAGCCTGATCCCCAGAATTGCGAGGGCCAGGCCCGCCGTGAGCAGGACCGCAAACTCCGCCGCCGTGGTGTAGGGGTTGTCGCAGGCTTCCAATCCATTGGGGCACAGCCCGAATCCCGAGCCCCCACCGACCAGGTCGATGAGCACGAGAATCGGCACCGCCGCCAGGGCGACGGCAACGGCCCCGAGGAAGAAAGCCATCAGACGAATGATCAACACAGCCACTACAACGAAACGGTAACCGGACCTGGTTCCGATCCGGCATACAATCGCCTGCCCGTGTCGGTCTACTACCAAGAGCCATTCTCAACAGAAGAGAAATCGGTACTCAACCGATTCTTCACTAATACGGAAAAACCGGTCTTCGGCCTGATCAATCTTCCCGAAGTCGTCAAGGGTGCTCTCTTCGCCCGCTACTCGCGGTCCTCCAAGTCACTGCGCCGGCTCTTCCTCGACGAATTCGTGTCAGATCCGGACACGGGCATCGACGCCATCGCCGTGGGCATGGACGACGATCCGCTCGTTGCAACCAAGAAGGCCGAGCAGCTTTACCAGCGAGTCTTCTTCGACTTCGGAGACGACTCGGTAGCCCAGCTTGGAGGAGCACACCTGGCATGTGAGCAAGCTTCCAATCTTCTGACCAAGGTGCTCGAATGGGGACGGCTCGCCGCGTATCTCGAACAATCCACCCGATACATCAAATACGACGCACGGCTGGGAGACGACTACCGCTACCTGATACCTGATGAGATCGCCGACTCGCCCTTCGCCGATCGCTACGTGACACACATGGAGCGAGTATTCGACACGTATTCCGACCTCGTGTCCCGGATGACGAATGTCTTCGAAGAGCGTCATCCAAATGATGCGGGCGATCCCACATGGGTCTGGAACGCGACCATCAGGGCCAAGGCCTGTGACACGATCCGCGGGCTCCTTCCTATTTCGACCCTCTCCAATGTCGGTATCTACGCAACCGGGCAGGCCTACGAGATGGGCCTGGTTCGGATGAGGGCCAATCCCCTGGCCGAAGTCAGGGACTACGGCGACATGATGCTTGACGAGCTTCGCCAGATAATCCCCTCCTTCCTGACCAGGGTCGACCTCGAGGATCGCGGTGTGAAATGGTCTCAATACCTCGAAGAGGTGAGAGGCGATCTGGAGGATCAGGCGTCCGGCCTCGGACTTCCCGACGACCCCGGGCCGTCGGTCACCCTCACCGATTGGGATCCCGACGCCGAAACGAAGATCGCCGCAGCCGCCCTGTATGCCGTTTCGGAGCTTTCGGACACCAGACTCCAAGAGAAGGCCAAGGAGATGAGCACCGCCAGACGAGCCGAGCTGATCGCCTCCCTGGTGGGCGACCGGGGCAACCGGCGCCACAAACCCGGGCGCGCCATGGAGCGCACTACCTACCGCTTCGACGTCAAATGTGACATTGGAGCGTTCCGCGACCTCCAGCGCCACCGCTTGATGACACTCGAATGGCAGAAGTACTCGACCCATCTCGGTTACGACGTACCCGATGAAATCGTTGCCCAACACCTCGAGTCCGAATGGTCGTCACTCATGGATTCGTCGGGTGAGTTGTACGAGGACATCTCGAGATCTCTGGGTCCGGACGTGGCTCAGTACGTGGTTCCTTTTGCCTACAACATCCGCTTCGTGATGGAAATGAACCCGAGACAGGCCTTCCACCTGATAGAGCTCCGGAGCCAGCCGGCGGGACATCCTGCCTATCGGGCCGTTGCACATCAGATGCACCAGGCAATACGCGACGTCGCCGGTCACAGACTCATCGCCGACTCGATGGCCTACGTCGACTACACCGACACCGACCTGGAACGTCTCGAGAGCGAGCGCCGGGCTCAGAAGAAGCGTGAGGCCGCCGGGCGGTAGTGAGCGGGCGTTCGAATCCGTTGCGCCGACAACCCTTCCCAACAGGGCGTACAGCTCACCAGATTCCGGCCGCGATCTACCGGGCCGACAACCCTTCCCTGCAGGGTGCACGGCCCACCAGATTCCGGCCGGCTACAACCTGCCTATACACACAGCGCCCTGTCACCGGTCGGCTTCCCGCTTGGGGCGGTATAACGTCTCCCCCATGGCCCAATTCGACGTCGACGCAATGATCGAGCGCTTCAAGAACCGCGCTACTGCCGTGAAGGAACGGCCCTTGCCGCCGGTGGCCGGTGAGGAGCGCCAGAAGTTCATCGACCAGGCGCAAACCGACTACACGGATTTCGCCCTACTCGCTAGCTCCGAGTGGGCCGTTGAGGACGGCAGGCTCGTTCTCCGTATCCCGCTCGGCTGAGGAGCAACACCCATCACGATTCTCGACAAGCGTCTGGTAATCGTCTCGGGAAAGGGCGGAGTCGGCAAATCCGCCGTTTCCGCCGGACTGTCCCTGCTCGCCCAACGCAACGGTCTGCGGGTTCTCGCCGTCGAGATGGGATCTCCCGGAGGCCTGGCGACTCATTTCTCGGTGGGGCCGCTCCAATTCCGGCCGCGAGAAGTGAGACCGGGCTTGCACGCACTCCACATCGTTCGATCGGAGGCGCTGCTCGAGTATCTGGCCATTCAACTGCGTCTGCCCGGAATGGGCCGATTCGGAGCCGTAGCCCGGGCCTTCGATGCCCTGGCTACTGCGGCCCCCGCCATCAGAGAGATCATCACGATCGGCAAGATCCTCTGGGAAGTGAGGGAGGACCGTTGGGACATCGTCATCGCCGACGCCCCTCCAACAGGACAGATCGGCTCGTATCTACGAGCCCCTTTGAGCATTGCAGAGCTTGTGCCCAGCGGACGTATCAAGGAGCAGTCTGCCTGGATGGCCGGAACCCTCGCCGACCCGAAAGTGACCCAGATGGTCTTCGCCAGCCTCCCGGAGGAGTTGCCCACCACCGAGACTCTCGAAACCATCGAATGGCTCGACAACCAAGACCTCGTGCCCGACCCGCTCATCATCGGAAATCGGGTGCTTCCAAGACTCGAGGACACTTCGAAACCCAAAGGCACCATCGGCGCCATCGCTTCCCTCCATCGATCGCTCTGCGGCGAACAGCAGAAGTGGCTCGAAGAACTCCCTCCAGACGTTCGCATCCCCTACATGTTCGGCCTCTTCACGGCGGGTGAAGTGGCAGCACACATGAGTGACGAGCTGGAGGCACTCCTGTGACCTCGACACTGTTGGTGACCGGTGCAGGGGGCGTGGGAAAGACCACCATCGCTGCATCTGTCGCGGTGATTGCGGCGCGGCACGGTCTTCGAACCCTGGTCGTTACGGTCGATCCTGCCCAGCGGCTGGCATCTGCTCTCGGCCTGGACCATCTCGGGGACGAGCCACAGCCACATGCCGACGAGCCAAACCTGTGGGCCGCCATGCTTGATTCGGGCGCGTCCTGGCGGGCCGTCGCTACCCGACATGCCGACCCCGCAGTTGCCGAACGGCTCGCCGACAACGAGTTCTTCAGAGCGGCTTCCGAGCACTTCCCGGCCTCCCAGTCGTACGCAGCCGCTGACCAAGCGGCCACCTTCGTTCAGGCCAAAGCGTGGGACCTGGTGGTTGTAGACACACCCCCGTCGGGAGGCGGCATCGACTTCTTCGCGGCACCGGCGCAGATGGCCGATCTGGTTGGCGGACGGCTTCTCAGATGGATAACCGGCGGACCCCTCCCCGGGAGGAGGTTCTTCTATGACCGTGCGGCCCGACCCCTACTTCGCGTTGCGGACATGATCCTCGGATCCGACCTCCTCGTGAGGATTACCGAGTTTCTCGTTGACCTGCGGACGACCTATGACGGTGTTGCTCGACGCGGTCGTGAGATCGAGGCGGTCATGAAAGACTCATCCATCATCGTGGTGACCACCGCAGACCCGGCGCCGGTGCGCGAGGCGGTGAAGTTCTATCGCGAGCTGCCCGGGCTGGCGGCCACACCCGAGGCCGTCATCTTCAATCGCGCCCTCCCGGACGAGTGGGCCTCGGTGGAGCACACGCCGAGCCTCTCTCCCGAGATGCACACCATTGTCGAGATGTGGTCGGCCGAGACGTTACGCCAGAAAGACACTCGCGAAGGCTTCTCGGCGCGGTACGGGGCCACCGTCGCCACGGTGCCCTGGTCCAGCGAACCGCCCAATGACCTCGATCGCCTTGCCGACCTGTTGAGCAACGCCGTGGGGATCCCATGGGGTCGATTCGGCGTGGACCTGGCGCAATAGAATGTGGTCATGACCAGCGCCGCCGCTTTCTTCGATCTGGACAGGACGCTGATCTCAGGCGCCTCAGCCTTCCCTGTCGGCGTCGAGGCCTGGAGACAGGGCCTTGTATCGAACGCCGACATCGCCAGATGGGGCGGTGCAGCGATCAGCTTCCTGCTGATCGGCGACAAGGGCGACAATTCGTCCGACGAGCTCCGCAGCGACTTCCTCACCAGGATCGACGGTGTTTCCGTGGCGTCGTTCGATGGTCTCGGCTCCGCCGTCTTGCCTCGTCTGACTTCGAAGGTCCGGCCCGAGTCACGCAAGCTGATCACCATGCACCACGAAGCAAACAGAGACACCTATATCGTCTCGGCGAGCCCCGATCGCATCGTCGCTCCCCTGGCAGCGTCGTTGAGCATGACCGGCGCCATCGGAACCAAGGGCGAGATCATCGACGGCCGCTACACCGGCCAACTCGATGGTCCATTCGTCTATGGCCAGGGCAAGGTCGAGTCCATCGAGAACCTGGTCTCCGACCGCGGATATGACCTCGAGCTTTGCTACGCCTACTCCGATTCGATCTCAGACCTGCCCATGCTCGAGGCCGTGGGACACCCCGTCGCGGTCAACCCGGACTCCGAACTCGAGTCCATCGCCCACGAGCGGGGATGGCCGATAGTCATCTTCGCCAGAAAGACCAAGCAGGCGCTTGCCTACGGGACCGCCGGAGCGGTCACGGTCGTCGGAGCCGGTGCCGGGTACGTCTTGGGACGCCGTCATGGCAGGGCCGTTGCGCTGGCCCAAATCGTCCAGAAGGAGTTGGGGGTCTAAGGGGTGCTAGGTACGTCCTTCACAGAATCGCCTTCGGGCCGAGCAACTCCTTCAACTCTGCAAATAGCGCCGATCGCGGCTCGACCTTGTGGGCATCGCTGAGCTTGAGAACCTTGGTGTCGCCGTTGTCCGTCATGTGGAGGTAGACGGCCGCTGAGCCGGGATGATTGCGAAGGATCCCCTTCAGGCTGGTGACCACCTCCGGAGTCAACCGAACCGCAGCCACGGTGAGACGAACGGTCGAATCGTCGCGAATCTCGAGTTCCTTCACTTCTCGCGTTACGACCTTGATGTCGTCACCGCGGTGGTCCAGGTTCCCCGACACGATCAATACCGCGTCCTCGATTATCAGAGGTCCGTACTCGTGCACGGTCTTCGGGAAAGCGATGCACTCGACCGAGCCCTCCAGGTCCTCGAGTTGGAAGAAGAGCATCGGATCGCCCTTCTTCGTCCACCTTCTCGTGATCGAGCCGACGATCCCCCCCACCGACACCGAAGCCCTATCGGTGAGATCGGACAACTCGGGTATCGATGTCGTCGTTGAAGCGGCCAGAGCCGGACCGACCGAGAGAAGGGGGTGGTCGGACACGTAGAGACCGAGCATCTCCTTCTCGAAGGCGAGCCGGGTCTTCTGCGGCCAGACGAGGTCGGGGACTTCAACGTCCGTTTCCGACTCTGAGGATTCACCCCCGGCGAACAGCGAATACTGGCCCATCTCTTCGTTGCGTCGTCTCTCCACGGTGGCGTCGAGCATTTGCTCATGGATGAGGGTGAGTCCTTTGCGAGTGTCCCCCGATGCATCGAACGCTCCGGCTTTGATGAGGGACTCGACGGTTCTCTTGTTGAGCACCCCGATGTCGACCCGGTTCACGAAGTCCGCAAACGACTCGATCGGGGCGTCGTCGCGGGCTTCGACGATCTTCTCGACAACACCTTCGCCGACGTTGCGAACGGCCGACAACCCAAACCTGATTCGGCCGTCGTGGACGGTGAAGTCGGACTCCGACTCGTTGAGGTCGGGAACAAGGACCTCGATGCCCATCTGCCGGCACTCGTTGAGATACACCGCCGTCTTGTCCTTGTTGCTCTTGGTCGCGGTGAGCATTGCGGCGAGGAACTCCGCCGGGTATTGGGCCTTGAGGTATGCAGTCTGATAAGCCACCAGGCCATAGGCGGTGGCATGCGCCTTGGGGAATCCATAACCGGCAAAATGCTCGATCAGCCGGAACAGGTCTCGGCCGGTCTCTTCTGGGTGACCCTCCTCGATGCACCCACTGACGAACTTCTCCTCTTCGGCAATCATCACGGACTTGATCTTCTTGCCCATCGCCCGGCGCAAGTTGTCTGCATCAGCAATTGAGTAGCCGGCCATCTCCTGGGCGACGGTCATCACCTGCTCCTGATACACCATGATCTGGTAGGTGTCGGCGAGCTTCTCCTCCAACACAGGATGAAGAGCTTCGACCTCGGCCCGGCCGTTCTTGCGATCCGCGTAGAGGTTGTGCATGTTGGCGCCCATCGGACCGGGACGGAAGAGGGCGACCAGGGCGATGACATCATTGAAACTGTCGGGCTTCAGGGAGCGGATGAGCGCCCGCATCGCCGAGCCCTCCATCTGGAAGACGCCAATGGTGTTTCCGGTCTGGAGAAGGTCGAATGTGGCTTCGTCGTCAAGGGGAACGTTGTCGATATCAGGACGTTGGCCGGTCGTCCTCTCGACCAACTCGAGACACCTCTCGATGATCGAAAGAGTGCTCAAGCCGAGGAAGTCCATCTTGAGAAGCCCCAGATCCTCGACACCATGCATCTCGAACTGGGTCACCATCTCGGCGCCCTCGCCCTTGCGTTGGACCGGGACAATGTTGGTGAGCGACTCCGGGGCGATCACGACAGCCGCGGCATGGATCGAGTCCTGGCGGCGCAGTCCCTCGAGTCCCATGGCAGCGTCGACGACCTCCCGCATACCGGGATCGCTGTCATACATCTCCCGAAGCCCCTGGCCATTGGAGTACCAGTCGCGGATCTCCGAAGGAGCCCCGGACGGCGGGGGTGTCAGCACCTGGTCGAGTGTCGGGTCTTTTCCCAGGATGGACGGCGGCATCGCCTTGGCGAGACGGTCGCCCACTGCGTAGGGCTGGCCGAGGACCCGGGCGGCGTCCCGAATCGCCTGCTTCCCCTTGATCGTCGAGAAGGTGATGATCTGAGCGACGCGGTCACTCCCATATTTCTCCGCCGCGTAGCGGATCATCTCCCCGCGATACCGATCGTCGAAGTCCATGTCGATGTCGGGCATCGACATGCGGCCGGGATTGAGGAAGCGCTCGAAGATCAGTCCGTATCTGAGAGGGTCGATGTCCGTGATCCGCAGCGCATAGGAAACGATCGAGCCGGCTGCCGATCCCCGGCCGGGACCGACCCGGATCCCGTTTTCCCGGGCGTGGCGGATCAGGTCCCAGACAATGAGGAAGTAGGCGGGGAATCCCATCTCCTCGATGATCTTGAGTTCGTGCTCGACGCGTTCCCATACCTCGGGGCCGGGGTCGGACCCATAACGCTGCCTCGACCCCTGTTCCACCAGTCGGCGGAGCTGGGTGACCTCGGTCTCACCTTCGGGCACGGGGAACTGAGGTAGAAGGAGTTTTCCGAACTCGAGTTGGACATCGGCCCTCTCGGCGATCCAGAGAGTGTTGTCGCAGGCTCCGGGATAATCGGATTCGGGAAAGAGCCGGCGCATCTCGTCAGATGACTTGAGATAGTGCTCCGAGCCCTCGAACCGAAGCCTTCCGGGTTCGTTGCGCAACGACCCGGTTTGGATGCAGAGAAGGACGTCGTGTGCGTCGTGCTCGTCGCGTCGGGTGTAGTGAAGGTCATTCGTGGCCAGCAGGGGCGCATCAATCTGACGGGCGACCTCCAGCATGTCGGGCATGATTCTCCGCTGGGCTTCGAGTCCGTGATCCTGGAGCTCGATGAACCAGTTGTCCCGTCCGAACACGTCCTGAAACCGGGCGGCGGCGGCCACTGCCGCATCGAGATCCCGGATGTTTCCCTTGTTCCCCTCCTCGCTCACCGCATCAGGAGCGAGCAGTTGGGGCACCAGACCACCGAGGCACCCCGACGTCGCGATGATTCCCTCCGAGTGCTCGGCCAACAGCTCGATGTCCATTCGGGGTTTGTAGTAGTACCCGTCGAGGAAGGCCCGGGATGACAGCTCGAGGAGGTTGCGATAACCGACCTCGTTCTCGGCGAGGAGGTTCATGTGATAGCGCCGATTCTCCTGGCCGACCGGGCGGTCGAAGCGCGATCCATCGGTGTAATAGGCCTCGATGCCGATGATTGGTTT
>JAYEGJ010000013.1:0-16185 GCA_034658975.1 Actinomycetota bacterium | reverse complement strand
CACGACGTCAAAGACAAAGGCGGATGGAAAGGGAAACGCAACCCCGACGGCACCTACACCTGGACCACCCGACTCGGACACACCTACACCACCGGCCGATCCCCCTAACAGGAGCTGTCACTTCCCCCGTTCTTAGAGAATACGCTGGATCGGCCGACCCGATGTGGGTGGAATATGCGAGACTTGGGTATGGCACCTGCCGTAATACCAGCCAACGGCGCTTGTCGGGTCTGTGGCGAGACCGGACATCCCTACACCAACCACATGAAGGAAGTCGATATCCCTCCCTTCGTCGGGACCGCGGTTGCTGATCTGCGCAAGCTGGAGATGTCGCACTCTCACATCGACGGCCTAATCGGCTCCGTGCAGGTGCTCGTCGAAGGGAACGCCGGGGGCAAGAAGGCGTGGGCGATCTGGCTCCTGATCCTGCTCGAAGAGCTAGAAGACGCTGCCGACGCCCCGGATGTGGCCGCGGAGATCGAAGATTATCTGCTCGGCGCCTACTCGAAGAGGATCGAGTAGAAGTCAAGCGTCCGACCTCCCACAACTAGCCTCAGCCCATGACTTCTTTCTGGCACCCATTCGCCGAGATGAACAAGGTCCAGCACCAGTCGTTCATCATCGATCGTGGCGAAGGCATCTATGTCTATGACGAAACAGGCAAGCGTTACCTCGATGCTGCCGCTTCCCTCTGGTACATGAACATCGGCTACGGCCGCGACGAGGTTGTCGACGCCATGCACGAGCAAGCGAAGAAGCTCCCGGCGTTCCACTCCTTCGTCGATTACGGCACGCGTCCCCCGATGGAGTTGGCCGCCCAAATCGCGTCGGTCTCGCCCGATCCTGAGTCCAAGATCTTCTTCGGATCCGGCGGATCTGATGCCGTGGATACCGCCGCCAAACTGGCCCGCCGCTACTTCAGCGCCATCGGGCAGCCCGAGCGCGTTGTCTTCATCTCCCGAGAGTGGTCGTATCACGGCATGCACACCTACGGCACGCAGCTTGGTGGCATGGAGCCCAACCGGGTCGGCTACGGAGGCGACCTGGTGTCGGATGTGATCATCGTCCCCTACGACGATGCCGAGGCAGTCGAGAAGGCAATCGACCATGCCGGAGCCGACCGAATCGCGGGCATCTTCGTGGAAGCCGTCATCGGCGCCGGGGGTATCCGTCCGGTTAGTCCCGACTACCTGCGCACCGTGCGGGATGCGATACGTAAGGCCGGTGGCCTCTACATCTCAGACGAGGTGATCACCGGGTTTGGTCGTGTTGGCGGCTGGTTTGCTTCGAACCTCTACGGTCTGGAACCCGACCTGATGACCTTCGCAAAAGGCGTGACGTGCGGATATGCCCCACTCGGTGGTGTGGTCGCGGCCTCACACATTGCCGCTCCATTCTTCGACACTCCCGGGATGATCTTCCGACATGGGTACACCTACTCGGGTCACAGCACGGCAGCGGTCGCCGGTCTCAAGGTTATGGAGATCATCGAGCGCGAGGGCCTGCTTGCAAGGGCCTCAGCTCTCGAGGGCGAGATCTACGACGCACTGGTTCCACTCGAGGACCTCGACCACGTAGCGAGCATTCGACGCGGGGTCGGGGCTCTGGCTGCGATCCAACTCGAGGTTGGCGATGACGAGACACTCCCCTACCGGGCCGCCGAAGCATGCCGCGACGCCGGTGTGCTCACCCGGGCGGTTGGCGGCGGCGGGCTTCAGGTCTCCCCGCCCCTCACAATGACCCCGGATCAGGTCACCGAGATGGCTTCGCTATTCGAATCGGGCCTCAAGAGTCTGTGAAGACCATCCCGTTCTGGGTCGAGGTCTTCCCTCGACCCGATGGACTCACGTCTGAACTCCCGGCAGAAACCGACTACCTGGTAGTTGGTTCCGGTTTCACGGGCCTGTCTGCCGCACTTCGACTGGCCGAAGCCGGCAAGACCGTGACCGTGATCGATGCCGGAGAGATCGCCGGTGGCGCTTCATCCTTGAACGGCGGAATGGTGTCCCCCGACGTCAAGGCTGGTGTGGACACGGTCCATGCCCTCCTCGGACCCAAGATCGCGGGCGAGGTCTGGGCATCGACGGTCCGGTCGATGGATATCGTCAAGGAGTTCAACAGACGGCCTGAAGTGGACGTTCTAATCCACGAGGCCGGCATGGCAGCGCTAGGTCGAGGCAGCAAGCAACTCAAGGCCTTCGACCGCACCGTCGCCTGGTACAAGGAACGCTTCAACGTCGAATGGGAAGTCCTCGACGCCCGTGACATCCACAAGATCGTCGGGGGCGAACACTTCAACGTCGCCCTGTACCAGCCCGAGGGATTCGGAATTCATCCGGCGCGCCTTGTCTTCGGACTCGCCGTAGAGGCAAAAGCGGCCGGAGCGACTCTGGTCGACCAGTGCCATGCCGAGTCCATGGAGCAAACCGGCAAAGGACTGACAGTCACCACCAGCCAGGGCGCCGTGCGAGCTGGGCAGGTGATCCTGGCAACCAATGGCTACACGGCACGGGAGCCGAGCAAGGAATTGGCCCGGTTAGTAGTGCCAGTCGGTTCCTACATCATCGTCACCGAGCCCCTGGGCAAGCGAGCCGAGGCGATTCTCCCCTCCGGAACGATGACCTACACACGCAAGCGGCTCCTCAACTACATCCGTCGGACACCTGACGATCGCATCCTCATCGGCGGCCGTCGCAACCTGAGGACCGACCTCGACCTCGATGAGTCGGCGGAAGACCTGCGGGCGAGCCTCATCCAATACTGGCCGGAACTCAAGGACGTGGAGGTGACTCACGTTTGGGGAGGCAAGCTCGGCATTCCCTTCGATCTGATCCCCCACATCGGCCAAATCGACGGTGCCTGGTACGCGGGCGGTTATGGCGGCCACGGTGTCGGCCTGTCGTCACAACTCGGATACGAACTGGCCGGCATGCTGCTCGGCGAGGACCCTCCCAGCATCTTCAGCCAGATTCCCCACAACGGTCGTTTCTACTACTCCGGAAGATCGCCATGGTTCCTCACGCCGGCCTCCGTGATGTACCGGGCCCTCGATCGAATGGGCGTGTAGGCACGCCCTCCTAGGAGCAATGCCGTTGCTCAGATCGGCGGCCAGACGCGCCAGTCGCAAGGACGAGGTTTCGCCACTCCTGGTGCGGAATGGTGAAGCCGAGGACACCGCGAGTGGTGATGGCTGGCCGTTCGAGATGAGTGACATGCATTGTTCAGCGGGCTCCTACTTCGGTGCGTAGGCTCTGACCGTGATGACAACGGCCTGGCGAGATCGGATCTACCTGGCGGCCCCGTTCATGGGCGTAGCCCTGCTCGCCCTCTTCACTCCTGCCGACGACGGGCTGACGGTCTGTCCCATCGCCTTGTTCATGGGGCACGCCTGTCCTGGTTGTGGAATGACCCGGGCCACCTCATACCTGGTTCGAGGAGACTTCGGCACGGCCTTCACCCTTCACCCGCTGGTGGTGCTCATTGCGGCACAGGTGATCGGCGCATGGGTTTGGTTCGTGCTGCGGAAGACCGGTCGGGTCAAGCCGATGTCGCCCACCGTGCTCAACGTGATCCTCATCGGTACCGCAGTTGCACTCCTGGCGGTTTGGGGCATCCGTTATGCGACAGGGACGCTTCCCCCGGTCTAGGAACTCGCTAGTTGATGACTAGCGCCGGATTGGTCCTGATTCTCGGACGCTTGGCTATCACCGCCGCGGCCAGGCTGTCGAAGGCCTCCTCGGCCTCGGATCCCGGAGCCGCGATCGTCACCGGGCGGCCGTGGTCGGCGCCGCGGCCCATCGCCGGAAGTAGCGGAATCTGTGCCATCAGGTCGACATCCAACTCCTCGGACAAGGCCTGACCTCCGCCCGAGCCAAACAGTTCATATCGTTTGCCGTCGTCGCCAGTGAACCAGGACATGTTCTCAACGACTCCGATCACTTCCTGATCGACCTCGGCAGCCATCAGGGCCGCGCGCCGCGCCACTCGTTGGGCGGTTGGCTGCGGAGTCGTCACCAGCAGGACCTGCGCCCGTGGCAGGAACTGGGCCATGGAGATGGCGATGTCGCCGGTGCCGGGAGGCATGTCGACGATGAGGAAGTCGAGAGTGTCCCAGAAGACGTCCTTGAGGAACTGCTCGATGGCCTTGTGGAGCATCGGTCCTCGCCAGACGACCGCCTTGTCGTCGCCGACGAAGTAGTCCATTGACATGACCTTCACACCGTGGATGGCTGGTGGGATGATCAACTCGCCAACCATCGCTGGTGGAGCGACTATCCCGAGCATCGCTGGAATCGAGAAACCCCAGATGTCACCATCGACGATGCCAACGGTCTTACCCGCACGGTGCAAGGCAACGGCCAGATTCGACGAGACCGACGACTTGCCGACGCCGCCTTTCCCCGAAGACACCGCAATGACCCGCGTGTTGGATCCGACTTCACCGAGACCCGGGCCGGCGTCTTTTTTCAAGCCTTCGAGCCATGACGCTGCCGCATCGTCGTCCATCAGTTCGACACTGACGTCGGCGCCCCGGGCATATGGTGCGAGTGCTTCCTGAAGCCGCTCGTTGATGGCCTCCGGCATATCGGAGACTGGCACTACAAGCTCGACTTTCACCTTGCCAGTCATCGTCTTCTCGACGGACTTGACGAGCCCAAGATCGCCGAGGGTCCTCCCCACGAGGACAGGAGACTCGATGGACGCCACTGCGTCGAATATCTGATCGTTTGAAGTCATCTATTTCCCCTACGACAACAGCGGGTAGAAGTGACCTGAAACTATAGTTTTCGAAGAGGGATACCCCGCATGGACACCAAGACACTCGACAGCCGGATCTCAGATCTGACCCACGCCCTCGGCGACCCGACCCGTCGGGCGATCTACATCGCCGTTCGCGAGTCTCCCGACCCCCTCACAACTTCGAAGATCGCCGAGCTCTTCGAGATACACCCCAACGTCGCTCGCCATCATCTCGACCGACTGGCCGATGACGACTACCTGAAGGTCAGCCACAAACGCCCCAGCGGCGGTCCCGGCGCCGGCAGACCCGCCAAGTGCTACGAGGTGACCGAGAAGGAGGTCTCGGTCCACTTCGCCCCGCGCCGCTTCGAAATGCTCACCGAAATGCTCTTCAAAGTCCTCGAGGAGCTGGCTCCCGAGAACGTTTCCGAGGTGGCCGAGAAGGTGGGCAGGGCCTACGGCGAAGAACTCGCTGCCGAAATCGGCGGTCCGGACGATCCCGGATATGACGAGGCCGTCCAGGCCGTCGCCAGCGCGATGACCGGACTCGGGTTCTCCGTGGACCCCGACATTCCCGGTCAGCGGCTCCTCACCTCCCACTGCCCGTTCGGCGAATCGGCAACGAACCACCCCGAGGTCATCTGCTCTCTTGATCGCGGAATCGTCGCCGGGATGTTTGGGGCGCTGTCATTCCCCTGCGACCCCGTGGT
This sequence comes from Actinomycetota bacterium, assembly GCA_034658975.1. Taxonomy (GTDB): domain Bacteria; phylum Actinomycetota; class Acidimicrobiia; order Spongiisociales; family ZC4RG35; genus SZUA-217. Next base: position 10,735 of record JAYEGJ010000013.1, on the reverse strand, counting down.
CATACCTCACACCCGACTTGACGACGCTTGTGTGACGAGCGTCCCGATCAGCATCGGCTGATCACTTTTCGTCAGTCGAAAACCTTGCCGTTCTTTCACCTCGCGACCGGAATGGCGAACAACCGACTCCTAGTTAGTCTCAACAAAGCTCAAGTTTCTTTGTTGAGAGGCTGATATGTCCAACGATCCATTTGGATCCCGCGCAGAGCTGGAAACAGCACTCGGTGTGCGCGAGATCGCTCGTCTCGACGCACTCGAAGGTGTCGAGAATCTTCCCTACTCCATCAAGGTCCTCCTCGAATCGGCCCTACGTAACCTCGACGGGGTCAACGTCACCGAAGACGACGTGAGACAGATTGCCGCCTACGACGCAACCGACGTCCGGGAGCAAGAGATCCCGTTCATCCCGGGCAGAATCATTCTCCAGGACTTCACCGGTGTCCCGGCAGTCGTCGATCTGGCGGCGATGCGCTCGGCGATCGTTCGCATGACAGGAGACGAGGGCGCGGCGCAGAAGGTGAACCCTGTGATCCCCGCCGACCTGGTGATCGATCATTCGGTCCAGGTTGATGCCTTCGCCCGGCCCGACGCGCTGATAATCAACTCACAAAAGGAGTTCGAGCGCAACCAGGAGCGCTACGCGTTTCTCAAGTGGGGCCAGTCGGCCTTCGCCAACTTCCGGGTCGTGCCGCCGGCGACGGGCATCGTCCATCAGGTGAACCTCGAATACCTCGGCAAGGTGGTGTGGGACGACGGGGAGCGGCTCTACCCCGACAGCCTCGTGGGGACCGACTCGCACACAACGATGATCAACGGCCTCGGAATTGTGGGCTGGGGCGTTGGTGGCATCGAAGCGGAAGCCGCCTTGGTCGGCCAGCCGATCTACATGCTGATTCCCGAAGTGGTGGGCTTCAAGCTCACCGGCAAGCTGCCCGAAGGGTCGACCGCAACCGACCTCGTGTTGCGTGTGACCGAGCTGCTCCGCTCCCACGGTGTGGTGGGCAAGTTCGTCGAGTTTCACGGTCCGGGACTGGCCGACATGCCTCTCGCCAATCGGGCGACAATCGCCAATATGGCGCCCGAGTACGGCGCCACTGTCGGCTTCTTTCCCGTCGATTCCCAAACCCTCGACTACATGCGCCTCACCGGTCGCGACGACAAGCTGATCGACACGGTCGAGACCTACTACCGCTTACAGGGGATGTGGCGGGATGACTCTCGCGAGATCACCTACAGCGCCAATCTCGAACTGGACATGGCCACAGTTGAGCCGGCCCTCGCCGGCCCGAAACGCCCCCAGGACCGTATCGACCTCTCCGCCATGAAGTCCCAGTGGGAAATGGACCTGAACTCGACTCTTGGCAAGACCACCGTGCCAGACGTCAAGGCTCCGGTCGAGTATGGAGGCGACTCCTTCGACCTGACCGACGGCGATGTGGTCATCGCCGCGATCACGTCATGCACCAACACCTCGAACCCCGACGTGATGGTCGGTGCAGGTCTCGTGGCGCGAAAGGCGCGTGCCCTGGGCCTCCAACGCAAGCCATGGGTGAAGACCTCGCTCGCACCGGGTTCGAAGGTCGTCACCGAGTACCTGACCGCATCGGGACTGCTCCAAGACCTGGAGAGCCTCGGCTTCGGAGTGGTCGGATACGGATGCACGACCTGCATCGGCAACTCCGGACCACTTCCGGGACCGATCTCTGAGGGAATCCACACACACGATCTGGTAGCGGCATCGGTCCTCTCCGGCAACCGTAACTTCGAGGGTCGGATCTCCCCCGACGTACGCGCCAACTACCTCGCCTCACCACCACTCGTGGTTGCCTATGCCATTGCAGGAACCGTCGACTGGAACCCGATCAACGAACCGCTCGGCCAGGACACCGACGGCAATGACGTGTTCCTCCGTGACATCTGGCCAACTCAGGAGGAGATCTCGTCGATGGTCGGCGAAAACGTGCTCCAGTCCCAATTCGTGGACAAGTACTCCGACGTGTTCTCGGGAACCGACGAATGGCGCGCCATCTCGACGACCGAGTCCGATCTGTACCAGTGGAACGCCGGTTCCACCTATGTGCAGGAACCCCCGTTCTTCATGGAACTCACTCCAGAGATCACGCCGATCACCCCTATCGAGGGGGCTCGCGTGCTGGCCAAGCTCGGCGATTCGGTCACGACCGATCACATCAGTCCCGCCGGCTCCATCGCCATCGAATCTCCGGCCGGGAAGTACCTCGTGTCCGAGGGAGTGCAGCCGGCGATGTTCAACTCCTACGGATCAAGACGTGGCAACGACCGGGTAATGACCAGGGGCACATTCGCCAACATCCGCGTGAGGAACCAGCTCGCCCCGGGAACCGAAGGCGGATGGACAACCGACCTGCTGGATGGAGAGGTCAAGTCGATCTACGACGCTGCGATGCACTACAAGAGGGAGGGTGTTCCCCTCGTCGTGCTCGGTGGCATCGATTACGGCATGGGCTCATCGCGCGACTGGGCTTCGAAGGGCACCTTCCTTCTCGGCGTCAAGGCCGTGATCACCAAATCGTTCGAGCGAATCCATCGTTCGAACCTGGTGATGATGGGAGTGTTACCTCTCGTCTTCGCCGAAGGTGACAATGCCGATAGCTTGGGGCTCGACGGGACCGAGAGCTTCGACATCGCCGTCGACGACGATCTCACCCCTCGACAGGACATACGGGTGACGGCCACCAAGACCGACGGAACAGAGGTTGTCTTCACGGCGACCGCGAGGGTCGACACCCCGATCGAGGTCGACTACCTGAGGAACGGTGGCATCCTTCACTACGTGCTCAGGAGGATGGCTTCTGACTGACCCAGGAGTGGAACCGCTCCCGAGATCAGGTCTGCGACTGACGGCGATCTTCGTCGGCGTCGTCTTGGCGGGCTTGGCTGTTGGCTGGGCGGTCCAATCCCCGGAGGAGGCGACCGTGGCCCAGGTCGGGGAGATGGCGCCCGACTTCACGGTGCCGATCATCGGGGCCGGCGAGTTCAGCTTGTCCGAGCAGTTGGCCACGGAAGACAAGCCGATTGTCCTCAACCTTTGGGCCTCCTGGTGCCCACCGTGCCGAGCCGAGACACCTGAGATCTCTGCTTTCGCCGCCGCACATCCCGAGGTGAAAGTGATCGGAGTCGCTGTCGAAGACACCGAGTCGGCCGCGGCCGAGTTCGCCGCTGAGTTCGCCCCGGCCTACGACCTGGCCTTTGGCGACCCGGCATTCGAGGCCGCCTACCCGCGTCTCGGTTTGCCGGTGACCTATGTGATCTCGGCGGACGGCAAGGTCGCAAACCTCCTCAATGGACTGGTCAACCAGCAGATACTCGAGGATCTGGTCGCTGGTTTGAGCTAGGAGTCTTCGCCGAATCTTTCTTTGTGAAGCTTGGCGAACTCCAAGTTCGGCCCATCGATCATCTCGGCGATCACGATGAGCCTCTTCCGCGCCGAGAACTTCGGGTCACAGGTGGTCAGGGTGAGCCAGGCTCCGGCGCGTGGGTCGGTGACCCAGACATCGGTTGGCTCAACAATGAGGATCTCGCGGATGGCATAGATGTGGGTGCCAATCGCGGTTTCCACCTCGATCTCATCGCCGACTTCGAGAAGGTCGAAGTCGAAGAATGGTCGGCCGTAGGTCGTGCGGTGACCCGAGATGACGGCATTGCCGACCTGGCCAGGCAGGGGCGTCCGCTCCATGTGGCCGGGTCCCTGCTTCAGGGTCTGGGTGTCGACCCCGGCGAATATCACTTGGTCGAGGCCGACCTTCGGAATGCGCATGAACCCGAAAGCCTCGCCTGTTTCCGCAGCCTCTTCCGGATGGTTGAGGACCTGTTCGGGTAGCTCGTCGCCGACGACTTCGCCTGCGTCCCCGAGATACTCGGACAAATCGACCTGTTCGACATCCGGCAGCTCCTCCCTGACGTCCTCGAGGTTGCCGACCAACTCATCCTGCGCCTCCCGTTGCACCCCGGCGGTGACCAGATCGGTGCCAAATAGTTGCCAGCCGAGAGAGCCGAAGATGAACAGACCGCTCCAAATGAGCGTCCAGCCGAGTATCTGAACATTGCGCCGCACGGGAGAAGGCTAAATCGAAGCCCCACTTAGACCAGTGGAATCGTCAGTCTGGCGACTCATTCTCAGCGCAGGTCCCGTCTCTGCAGGGCGGGCATCGAGAGCACCACCAAGCCGAGGAACAGGCCCACGAGCACGGCGGCGTGACCCCAATGCATGCCGTTGACCAGGGGATCGCTGCCCAGGTAGTAGTGGAACGGCGACAACTTGGCCCAACCGGCGTATTTTTCGCTGAGCGGCATGAACGACCACAAGAAGTAGGCGAACAGAGTTACGCCCGCCGCCGTGTAGGCGGCCCAACGGGTCCGTCCCGTCGCCGAACCGACCAGAAGAGCCACACCTCCCACAACGAGCCCGAGCAGGGTCAACAGTGTCGAGGTGGCTGCGACGTTGGTGACAGGGATGTCCAATCCGCCGAGCACGACCGTTCCCCAGGTCCCCAGGAACGTGACAAGACCGAGTATGAGGGAGTACAGAACCATGGCGAGGCTCTTCTCAGCGATGATTTTCGATCGGGTCACCGGGCTTGCCAGAAGCAGGTCCATCGTCTTCCTCTGCTCCTCACCGGCGACGGCCCGCGATCCGATCAGGATCGTGAGTACCCCGAATGTCGCCGGGCCGGTGATCGAAAAGATCTCGGCCTGGAGATAACCCTCGGCCGTAGACATGTCGACGCCCCCCACCATGGCCACCAATGCGTCGGGGAGCTGCGCGGCGAGGCTCAGGATCGCTTCATCCATGATGTTGTAGATGGGTCCCATCATCAGAGCGATGTAGAACATGATGATCGAGCAGATGACCAGAAGACCCTGGTTCTCCGAGGCGGTCTTCATGGCGATGCGCGAGACACGCGCCGAGCCGGCGATCCGCTCGGTGGCCTTCTTGGTCAGGGGGTGCTCACGGAGACGATCGATGAGCGAGGCGCCTATCGAGCGGCTTCTGAGGTCACGACGATTGACTCCCACGACAGCGATTACGAGGAAGAGGGCTGCCAGGCTTCCAAGGACGGCCATGTCACCCCAGTCGATCCCGTTGGAGACGGGTGCACCGTGGTTGAAGTAGTACCAGGGGAAGAGCTTGGCGACATCCTCGAGCCCCTCGATCAAGGGGAGTATCCCGGTGGCGAGATAGGAGATCACCATGACGGCGATCGCAGTGCCCGAAGCGGCCTTGGCGGAGCCGGTCCAGGCGCCGACCGCGGTGGCCAGCAGGCCGTAGAAGACGGCGTTCACCGACATGTGAAACACAAGCGCACCGACATGGAAGGGGGCCATATCCACTCCGAGCATCGCTGGAACGGCATAACCGGCCCCCCAAAGAATCAGGCCTCCCACGGCGACGACGGCCAACAGCGAGAGAGTCTTGGACAAGAGAACCGAGGTCCTGCTCTTGGGGTTGCCCAGCAGCAGACCCATCGTCCCGTTCACCTCTTCTCCGGCGATGGAGGCCGTTCCCATCGAGATGGCGAGACCGGCAACCGTCAGGGCGCCCATGAAACTGTAGATCGCACCGAACGCCAGACCGGCGGCATCACCGGTGTCCGGGATACCCATCAGCTCCAGGAATGCCGGCGGCATTGTCTCGAAGTAGAGGGTGAGGTCGATGTCCTTGTATACCGCCGTCCCCATCCAGAGCATCAGCGCAATCGCGACGGCACCGATGGCCATGCCCGCGAGACGGTCGCGAGAGGTTTTGGTGAAGACGTTGGCGAACATCAGACGGGCATCTCCTCATCCTCGTAATAGGTGAGGAAGATCTCTTCGAGATCTGCCTCCTGGCTGCTGATGTCAACCAGGTTGTAGCGGGAAGTTGCGGCCTTCAGGAGTTCGTCCATGTGGCCGTCGAATGACAGGACGATGCTGTACTGGTTCATCCTGGCCTCGCGCACGCCGGGGACTGCTTCGAAGACCGAGCTGTCGACTTCCGAGTCGAAAAACAGCTCTACCCGGCGGATCGCCTTTGAACGCAACTCGTCGACAGACTCGACATCGACCAGTCGGCCATGACGGATGATCCCGACACGGTCTGCCGCCCGCTGGACCTCTGAGAGGGTGTGGCTGGAGAGGAAGACGCAGCGTCCTTCGGAGGCCACTTCACGTATCAGCTTCTGGAACTCGCGCTGGACAAGGGGGTCGAGACCGATGCTCGGCTCGTCCATGATCAGGACGTCAGGCTTGTTCATGAAGGCCTGGATGACCCCCACCTTCTGTCGGTTTCCGGAGCTGTAGTCACCGACCTTGACGTCGAGGTCGCTGTTGAATCGCTCTGCCAACTCGTCCACATAGGCCCAGTCCACGCCGCCTCTCAGATTGGCGAAGTAGGTGAGCGTGTCCCGGCCGGTGAGGCTGGGATACAAGGCGAGGTCGCCGGGCACGTACCCGATACTGTTGCGGAGATCGACAGCATGTTCGTGGGTGTCCATGCCGAGAATCGAGGCTCGACCCGAGGTGGGTCGGATCAGATCGAGGATCGTCCTGATCATCGTCGTCTTGCCGGCACCGTTCGGTCCTAGGAATCCGAAGACCTCCCCCTTCTTGACTTCGAGATCGAGGTCGATGAGGGCCTCGACATCCCCGTAGTGCTTGGTTAGTCCTTCAGTGAGGATGGCGGTGCCTTCCATCACGCCCTCTCCTCGATCAGATGTTCCTTGAGCCGGTCCATCAGCGCCGGCCACTCTTTGTTCATGAATTCGGCGACGCGGGCCAGTTCGGTGACGCGGTCCGGGCGGTCCGACGGGAGGACTCCCTGGGCACTTTCGGCCAACGCGACAAGAGCGGCCGTTCCGGCCTGCTTCTCGATCATCACCTCAACCCAAGCGTGTGGCCTCATTTGGAAATAGGAGACCCGATCGCCGGGAAAAGTCACTCGCTCCAGAAGGCCGAGACCCTCGAGAAACCGGAGCTGATTGGAAATCGAGCCAGCGCTCAAGTCGAGCGCTTCGATCAGGTCGGCGGATGATTGGTGCGGTGGGTCGCAGATCATCAGCCACCCCAGGATTCGCCCGCCGGCCCGGCTTCCAGCGGCTGCTTCCCACCATCGGCCGACCTTCTCGATATAGTCGTGCTGATCCTTGTTCGGTTTCATTGGTTTTGATTGTAGCTGAAACTACTGAAACCCCGGCTAGGGCCTATCTGCCCTTCCACTGAGGACTTCGCTTCTCGACGAAGGCGGCGATCCCCTCCTGCGAGTCCTCGGTCATCGAGATCTCGGTGAGACCCCCCTGGAGTCGGTCGAGGGCGGTGTCAAAATCCACGTCTGCCATATCGAAGAACGAATCCTTGCCGATCATCAATGACGAAGGGCTTGCCGCAAGGAGCGAATCGACCACCTCATCGACGGCCGCATCCAGGTCGGCACGCTCCACTACGCGACTCACCGCTCCCAGTCGCTGGGCTTCATGCGGGTCGATGGTTCGTCCTGTGAGCATCATTTCGAACGCGGCCTTACGCGGCATCACACGTACGAGCACGGCCGAGATCATCATTGGCCACAGGCCCACCTTGATCTCGGTCGTTCCCAGCTTCGCGTCGGAGACACAGATGGTGACGTCACAGGCGGCGGCCAGGCCAAAGCCACCGGCGAGAGCGTGGCCATTCACCCGGGCGACCGTTGGCTTGCCCCCGCGCATCATCAGACGAAAGAGATCAGCAAGCACCCCCCTTGCCTTGTGCAAGCCGACGGGATCATCGGCAAAGGACCCCGCCAGGTCTCCTCCCGCGGAGAAAGCCTTCTCCCTTGCTCCGGTGTAGACGATGACTCGAACGTCAGGGTCGTCGACCGCGGCCCGTGTCGCATCGAGAAGACCCGACATGGTCTCGACCGACATCGGATTGCGGCGCGCCGGGTCATTGATCGTGATTGTCGCCCTACCGGCCGAAGCCTCGTACTCAACGCTCATCTTGTCCTCTTAGGAATAGCTCGGCCCTCTGATACCGTCGGAGCCCCATGCTATGGCTCGCCATCGTTCTCTTTGCTTCACTCGCCATCGCAGTGCTGCGGGGAGGCCGCCTGGTCAACCTCGGGGACATCGAACTTAACGGCTGGTGGCTGTTGCTCATCGCCCTCGGTCTCCAGTTCGGGACCAACTGGCTGCCCGACGAATCGTGGTCTACAACAGCCGGTCTGGCCATGATGCTCATCTCCTTCGGACTGTTGATGCTCATGGTTGTGCTCAATCGCTCTGCTACGGGCATGTGGATCGCCGGTCTTGGCGTCCTCATGAATTTCACGGTCATCGCCGTGAACGGCGGGATGCCAGTTCTTGCAGGGGCCGCCGAGGTTGCCAGCAATTTCACGGTGAAAGAGCCCGACCTTTCCTCGTCCATCAAGTACGTCGCTCTCGATGAAGGGTCGATCCTGACTTTTTTCGCCGATGTGATCCCCCTCCGGCTAGCCGGGTTCGCAGAAGTCATCAGTCTCGGTGACGTCTTCTTGGGTTTGGGGCTCGGGGTATATCTCGAGCACGAACTGAGGCGTCCCCGACGCTTTTTCAAGCACGGGGCCAGCGCACAGCCCGGATCGGCCACCCGGCCGACAGATCTCTAGACGCGAGCGGGCGTCAGGACGCCGCGGCCTTCGAGGAGGCGGCGTAGCGAAGCGACGACATCGGGGTCGTAGTCGTACGCGGCCCCGGCGTGGAGGGCCTCGAGAGCTTCGAGAGGCGACATGCGGCTCTTGTGAACACGCCAGTCGTAGGCGGCTGACACCTTGATGATCCTGGCAATGATGCGGACCTCGGGGTCCTCTTGCTCCCCCGGCTTCCGATATGGCTCGTATTGCTTGCGGACGTCTCCGGCCACGCGATCGAGGAAGGGCGACTCCGCAATTATCTCCGAGCTCCAACGGGCGATGTCATCATCGGTGAAGCCCATTCTCAGGACGTTCGGCTCGTTGAGGCTGACCCGACCGATGTCGTGCATGAGGCCGGCGAACTCGACGTCCTCGACCTGGGAGGGGCCGAGACCCATTTCCTTCGCTATCGACGTGGCGAGATCGGTGGTGCGATCAGCGTGCCCGTCGACGCCCAAGCCCGAGACCTCGGGGATCCTGGCAAGGGCCCTGATGGTCTGTTTGTAGGTGACCTTCGTTGCCTGGAAACGCTTGAAGGCCGAGTGCGCGAATGAGTAGGGCAGCAACGCGATCGGGATCGCCCACCATCCCAACGGCTCCCAAAGCTCGCCGAAGAGAGCTCCGGTAAGGGCAAGGCCCACAAACACGTTCAGGTCGTAGAGCATCGCCCTGGCGAGGTAGGAACGGGACAGCTCGCGGGGACCGAGGATGAGCATGGCCCTGAGCAGAACCTCGACGGCAAGCCACGCGATCAGCGCTACCACGAACGGGAGGAGGTCCTCCCATCCACCCGACAGTTCGGCAAAGACACCAACACGCATCGCCGAGTAGACGACGGCATACATCACGTATCCGCCGAAGCGCCGGATGGCGACGGGCAGAAGCTCGCGATGACTCTCCCCACGGGAGTACCGAAGGGCCCAGACGACCGCGAGTCCCATTCCATAGGAGGCGATCGTGGCTGCGAGGTCGACACCGGTTCCGTCCGAGAAGACAAACGGGATGGCGGCAGCAACCGCCAGACTGGTAGTGAATCGGTTACCCGAGCTGGAAGTAGCGACACCAACCAGGGCACCGAGCACGAGAGCCATGGAGGCTGCTGTCAGTGCGACCGGGTCGAACCCGGACCGGGTTGCGGCGAAGATGCCCACTCCTCCGGCGACGAAGGGGAACAGCCACGAGGCAGCGGCGATCGTTCGCTGACTCCAGTTAGCCACGAAGGGTCAACTCCGGCTCTTCGGCAAGACGACGAGCCATCTCTTCGTCGTTCACGTGGGGGGCGCCCCAGCTTCGGCCGGTCTTGCCAAGACCCTTCTCGAATGCGTCTACCACGTCGGGATGGAACTGTGCTCCGGAATGCTTCCTCAATTCACCAAGTGCGTACTGCTGCGAAAGGGCCATCCGATAGGAACGAGCCGAGGTCATCGCATCGAATGCGTCTGCCACGGCGACGATGCAGGACTCGAGGCTTGGCGTCTCGCCCTGGGTGTGGCCGGTTCCTCCATAGCCGTTGCCGTCGTAATGGCTGTGGTGTCCCGAGGCGATCTCCACCATCGGCTGAAGGAAGTCGACTTCGGCGAGGATCTCCTCCACCAGATGTGCATGGGCCTGCATCTGTGCGTATTCCTCGTCGCTGAGCCGGCCACGCTTGCGTATCAAGTCGGTCGGCACGGCCAACTTGCCGAGGTCATGGATCATTGCGGCCCAATTGATCGACTCGAGTTGGGTACCGGTGAAGCCAAGCTCCTCCCCAATCATCTGCGTGAAGTAGGCCACGCGTTCGGTGTGGCCCCGGGTGTACATGTCCTTGGCCTCGAGGGTCTTGACGAATCCCCTGATGGCACTGAGGTGCGATTCACGAAGCTGAGAAAAGGCATAGAGCGACATGTGACCGATGGCGTATACACCGACGATGAGGACCAGGACCGCCGGGGGCTGACCGGCGATCAGGTAGGCGGCCCCGATCAGCCCACCGAGGAGACCCATGACCACCTGTCCGCCGAGCAACACGTTCATCTGTGACCACGGCTGGAGGTTCTGGTTGCCGTAAACGGTCTTGACCGCCCGTCTCACCAG
>JAYEGJ010000012.1:0-3445 GCA_034658975.1 Actinomycetota bacterium | reverse complement strand
TTGGGGCCGCCGAGGCGGCCCCAAGACCATGACTAGTGGCCGGTTGAAGCCGGCCGATTTGGTACGCGCGGAGACTGACACGTAGAATCTGTCTTCGTTCCCAGGTCCTTCTCAGGAAGGACCATCCGGGGGAGCGGGCCGGGAGTTCTCGCAGCACCCGGCACACAAAGTTTCACAACAGGAACGGCTTGGGGTGTGCCCACGCCGCTTCCTCGCGTAAGGAGCACAATGCCGACGATCGAGCAGCTTGTCCGCGAGGGCAGGAAGCCAAAGAAGAAGAAAGCGAAGACCGCAGGTCTCGCCGGCGCCCCGCAGCGGCGCGGCGTCTGCACGCGTGTCTACACCGTCACGCCCAAGAAGCCGAACTCCGCACTCCGCAAGGTTTGCCGTGTCCGCCTCTCCTCGGGTGTCGAGATCACCGCTTACATTCCCGGTGAAGGCCACAACCTCCAGGAGCACAGCATCGTGCTGGTCCGTGGCGGTCGTGTTCGCGACCTTCCTGGTGTTCGCTACAAGGTGATCCGTGGCGTGCTCGACGCCTCCGGCGTTGGCGAACGCAAGAAGTCCCGCAGCCGATACGGGACCAAGAAGGATTCATGAGACGAGCACCCGCCCAGAAGCGAAAGGTCGATCCGGACCCGGTATTCCGCTCGGTCCTCGTCAGCCAGGTCATCAACAAGGTCTTGCTGAAGGGGAAAAAGGACTTGGCGCGGACGATTGTCTACGACGCACTGGAGACGGTCGAGCAGCGCACCAGCCAGGACCCCACCGTGGTCCTCAAGCGCGCGGTCGACAACATCCGGCCCCAGGTCGAGGTTCGGTCCCGCCGCGTCGGCGGTAGTTCCTATCAGGTGCCGGTCGAGGTTCCTCCTCGCCGTCAGAACAGCCTGGGCGTCCGCTGGTTGGTGAGTTTTGCTCGCAAGCGCCGTGAGCCGACCATGTCTCTTCGTCTCGCCAACGAGATTCTCGACGCCTCCAACAACACCGGAGCCGCCGTGAAGCGCAAGGAAGATGTCCACAAGATGGCGGAGTCCAACAAGGCCTTTGCCCACTACCGCTGGTAGGGGCCGACAACAGATTTACCCGAACGTTCCAGTAGGCGGGCTCGAAAACTCCGAGACCCGAACCGCCGGACGAGGGACGTTCACAACTGCATAACGAGCCGGAGTAATAGAGAAGAAATGAGCAACGACAACGCGCTGCATCACCTGAGGCAGGTGCCCTTGAGCCGGACCCGAAATATCGGGATCATGGCCCATATCGACGCGGGCAAAACAACCCTGACCGAGAGAATTCTCTACTACACCGGCCGTAACTACAAGATCGGTGAGGTTCACGAAGGCTCCGCAACCATGGACTGGATGGAGCAAGAGCAGGAGCGGGGCATCACGATCACCTCCGCCGCCACCACCTGTATCTGGCACGACCACTGGATCAACATCATCGATACCCCCGGTCACGTCGACTTCACGGTCGAGGTCGAGCGTTCCCTTCGCGTCCTCGACGGCGCCGTTGCAGTGTTTGATGGGGTTGCCGGGGTCGAGCCACAGTCCGAGACTGTTTGGCGTCAGGCTGACCGCTACGGCGTGCCCCGCATCTGTTTCATCAACAAACTGGACCGCACTGGAGCCGATTTCTACTTCGACGTCGACTCCATCGTCGATCGACTTGGGGCCAAGCCTCTGATCATGCAGTTGCCCATTGGTGCAGAATCGGACTTCGTTGGTGTTGTCGATCTCGTCGAGATGCAGGCCCACACCTGGAAGGGTGACGATGGCAAGAACTGGGAGACGGGCGACGTTCCCCCAGATCTTGCCGAAAAGGCCGCCGAGTACCGCAGCCAGCTTCTCGAAACGGTGGCAGAGACGTCGGAAGACCTCCTCGAGGCCTACCTGGAGAATGGCGACCTGACCTCGAAGGAGATTCAGCAGGGTGTTCGCGCCGGTACCGTTGCCAATGATTTCACCCCCGTGTTCTGTGGCAGTGCATTCAAGAACAAGGGTGTTCAGCTCCTGCTGGACGCGATCGTCGCTTACCTCCCTGCCCCCTCCGACCTTCCGCAGACCAATGGCTTCAAGCCCGGTGATGAAGACGTCACCATGATGAGGGCTCATAACGACACCGACGCATTCAGCGCCCTCGCCTTCAAGATCATGACCGACCCCCACGTCGGGAAGCTCACCTATTTCCGCGTCTACTCCGGCCACATGGCGAAGGGCGACACGATCCTCAACACGACGACCGGTAAGAAAGAGCGCGTCGGACGGATCCTCCGGATGCACGCCAACTCCCGGGAGGACGTGGATGACGTCTTTGCCGGCGACATCGTTGCCGGGATCGGCTTCAAGAACACCACCACCGGCGACACGTTGTCGGATACCTCCAGCCCGATTCAGCTCGAGTCGATGGAATTCCCCGCACCGGTCATCTCGGTGGCGATCGAGCCCAAGACCAAGTCCGACGAGGAGAAGCTTTCCGCGTCGCTCCACAAGCTCTCCGAAGAGGACCCGACCTTCCTCGTCCGCACCGACGAAGACTCCGGTCAGACGATCATCTCCGGCATGGGGGAACTCCACCTGGAGATCCTCGTCGACCGACTTCTTCGCGAGTTCAGGGTCGATGCAACTGTCGGCAAGCCGCAGGTCGCCTATCGCGAGACCATTCGCAAGGGCATCGAGAAGGTCCAGTACAGGCATGTCAAACAGTCCGGCGGTAGAGGTCAGTACGCCGACGTCGTTATCCACCTCGAGCCCACCGGGCCAGGTGGCGGCTATGAGTTCATCGACAAGATCAAGGGTGGCTCAGTTCCCCGCGAGTTCATCCCGTCGGTTGACTCCGGTATCGAGTCCGCTCTCGACCAGGGCATCCTCGCCGGGTACCCGCTTGTCGACGTGCGAGCCGTCCTCGTGGATGGGTCTTCGCACGACGTCGACTCATCGGAGATGGCATTCAAGATCGCAGGGTCGATGGTCCTTCGAGAGGCCGCCCGCAGGGCCGGCATCAAGCTGCTCGAGCCGGTGATGGATGTCGAGGTGACCACTCCGGAGGAATACATGGGCGATGTCATCGGCGACCTCAACGGCCGCCGGGGCAAGGTCGAGGGGATGACGCAGCGAGGCAACAGCCAGGTCATCCAGGCCCAGGTGCCCATGTCAGAGATGTTCGGCTACGCCACCGATCTGCGTTCCAAGACGCAGGGGCGTGCCACCTATTCAATGCAATTCAATTCGTATCAGGACGTTCCTGCATCGGTCGCCGAGGAAATCGTGGCGCATCGTCGTGGCGAGGCCTGAGGGTTAGTCAACTAGGAGATAAGAAGATGGCGAAGGCGAAGTTTGAGCGGACGAAGCCGCATATCAATGTTGGGACTATGGGTCATATTGATCATGGGAAGACGACGTTGACTGCTGCGATTACTAAGACGTTGGCTGAGCGTGTTGGTGGG
>JAYEGJ010000011.1:0-3478 GCA_034658975.1 Actinomycetota bacterium | reverse complement strand
CCTGTGGGCTCCGGTTCACACCTTCCTGGCCTGGGCTCTCGTGAGAGAGATCGACCCCGATCACCAGTCGGCTGCCATCGCTGCCGGCATCGCTTCAGGCCTGTGGATCCTGGCCGGATTGGATGCTGTGGGCGTCCTGATGGTCGGTGCGTTGATGGTCGCTGCCCGTTTGGTAACGAACAGCACTGGGAGGCGCCCGCTCATCCCCGACCTGACCTTGATAGGGATCTTCGCCACAGCCGTCTCGTTCACGACGGTCGGCTGGATAGCGGGCTTCGGACTTGCAATTGCCATCTACATCGATGACCGCATGGCAGATGGGCCTTCAGTGCCGGGCTCACTCGCTGCAGCGCTGACCGCCCTCGGATCGACGGCCGTGGCCAGCCTGGCGGGTGTCTTTCCCCGGGAGTTGCCAAATGTGAGACCTTTGCTGGCGGTTGCCGTCGGCGTCCTCGCCCTCATCACCGTGATACGAGAGCCCGAGGCACCGACCGAGATGGTGGATTCGCGATCGAAGAATTTCCTCAGCCAAACCCGACTGCACGCATCTCGGACCTTGATCGCAGTACTGATCTTCGCCGCCACTCTGCTCACCGGACAGGACGCCCTGATGGTGGGGCCCCTGGTGATTGCCCTCGCTCTCGCCCTGACATCCAATGAGATCGAACGCATCCGCCGGCAGTAGACGGGCCACTAGGTTCCGACCCATGTGCCGTTCAATCAAACGCCTGCGGGAAGGGGCGACCACAGCTCCTCCCGATGAAATCGAGGCCGCGGCCCGTCAGTTCGTCCGGAAGGTGTCGGGGTTCACAAGTCCCGCAGCGCACAACCGCGACGTATTCGAAGCAGCCGTAGCCGAGATCGCTTTGGCTTCGCAGCACTTGCTCGATGGGCTCGAGGTGAGGGGAGCCTCAGCGGTTATCTGAGGACCGTTCCCAGATCCTCTTCTTCGGCCACCCGAAGTGCCATCGCTGCCGCCGCCACGTCCTGAGCCGCCACACCAACACTCTTGAAGACAGTCGGCGACCCTTCCGGCGCCGTGCGCGAACCCCTGAGCAGATCGGACAGCGTGGCGTCCGGATCACGACCTGCCTGCAGAAGATCCCCAGCTTCGCCGGCCGCGGCGTCGATGTCGTCGACAACCACAAAAGAGCGGCTGAGCAAACCCGCGGGAAGCTCAACCATTTCTGGCGTGAACGCCCCTACGGCATTGACATGCGTGCCGGACCGGACTGACGAGTCGGCGAACAGCGCTGCTCGCGCCGGAGTGGCGCACGAAACCACATCGGCTTCCGAAACTGCCTCATCGATGTCTGAGACCGCCGCTCCGCCAATCCTGTCCGCCAATGACCGCGCCTTGTCGATGGATCGGGACCAGACGAGTATCCGATCCAGAGGTCTAACCGCTCTGATCGCTTCGATCTGATCGAATGCCATCGCCCCGGCGCCGAGCATGGCCAACGTGGAGACCCCTTCTGGAGCAAGGAGGCGCGTGGCCAGGCCGCACACGGCCCCGGTGCGGATCGAGGTCAGTGTTGGCCCTTCCACCAGACCGATCGGACTGCCGTCTATGCCAAAGACCGCTACCAGACCGGCCGGATTCCCGGGAACGACAGACACGACCTTCACCGCCATCGTGTCGCCGACCCGTCCCGGCATCACGAGGGAGCCACCGACCAACGATCGAAGAGGAGCCTCGGACTCCCTGGTGAAGGCCTGCTCCATCGCCTCGATAGCCGCGGTCATCGGCAGACACGCCCGCGTGTCCCCGGCGTTGAGATAACGCATTAGTGGCCCGTCACTAGGCGAGAACTGACTTCACGTCGAGTTCGATTGGATCACGGTCGACCGAGAAGAACTCCATCGGCACGTCGGTGTCGAAGTCGGTCGTCACGCCGGCGTAGGCCTGAGCAATCATGGATCCGACCGACGGCGCCAGCTTGAAACCGTGTCCGCTGAATCCGTTGGCCACCCAGAACCCGTCGACCCCCGTCGGCCCGACGATGGGGTGGGAGTCCTCCCGGTTGACCATGTACAACCCGGCGATCCCCGAGGGAGTTCCCCGGGCTTCCATCTCGGGAACTCGATGATGGAACGCCGCCAGTTTCATCTGAGTGAACTCGGCATCCGGGAACTGCTTGAAGTTGTCAGGATCGTCGACCAGCTCCCCCTCATCTTCGGCAGAAGTCGAACCCACCAGGATCTGCTGGCCACCGGACTCGGGCCTGAAATAGATCCCCGTTGCGTCTGCACCCACCGGTAGCGAGCCCAGATCATCGGGCCATTCCCGATAGACGGTTTGAATACGGGTCGGAGTCATGTTCCACTTGATCTCGGCTCCCGCCATCTCGTTGAGAGCGTTGCACCAAGGCCCCGCTGCATTCACCACCAGGTTGGCCGAGATCGACGTCCCGTCCGCCATCTCAACACCGGTTATGCGACCGGCCGCCGTGGTCAGGCCCACGACCCGGGAGCGAAACTCTGCGGTCGAGCCGCGAGCGCTAATCGCTTCGATCAGGTCCTGGTTGGCACTCACCGGGTCGGCATATCCGCCTCTCGGCTCGAAGAGATAAGCCTCTCCCGGGGCGCAAACGTGCTCGATCTCTCCGCTCCAGTCGAAGGGAGCAGCACAGGTGTTCAACGACGGAAACAGCTCCGCCACTGCCCGCGCATCGAGGGTCTCGGCATCGACCCCCTGGGAAACGAGCTTGGCCGTGTCGGTCCGAACCTTCTCTTCGGACTCCCCCATCATCCACAGGACACCGACACGATGGAGTGACGAGCGAGTTTCCCTCAACCCGGTGAACTCCTGCCAGTTGCCAAAAGCCTCCTGGCCATGGAAGGCAAGACGCACCACCTCGGGGTAGGTGTACCTGCAGCGACAGATCGACGACGATGCACCTGTCGAGCCCTCGGCGGGGCCGTCGCCTTTGTCGAGGACGACCACGTCGACGCCCCGTGCTGCAAGCTGATATCCGATCGAGGTCCCGATGATGCCCGCCCCGATGACCACCACGTCGGCGGTCCTGATCATTTAATCGCCACCGCGTAATCCCCGGCGTCCTCGTTCCAATCGAGCTCGATCAGCCCACGGGTTGCCGCCGCCTTGCAGAATTGGAGGAAGCCTCCGTAACCGTATTTCTTCTCGCTGAAACCGGGCTGCTTCTTCCGTAGCTGGTTCTTGAGTCCGGACATGACGATGGGGCCGCTACCGGAACGCTCCGCAACCACGTCGTGGAGAAGTTGGAAGGCCTCCTCCTCCTCGCCCCCCTTCGACGGGAACTGGACGACGGGATCACCACGGCCCGGGCCTTCGGAGAGTTCGATCACTCCATTCGACTCCAGATGCCGGAGCAGTTCGCCAAAGGCCCGGAAGCCGTAGTCGGCTTCCGAGAAGGTGGAGTCCTTGCGCAACACAGCACGCTTGAGAGACGAGGCAAGGGCCTCGCCCTGACCCGACCGGAGCAGTCCTCCGAGC
>JAYEGJ010000010.1:0-16463 GCA_034658975.1 Actinomycetota bacterium | reverse complement strand
CTCCTCGGTCGCCACCACTTCTCTGATTCGGTCCTCGTCCTGGCTGTAGATGCCTTCGAACCAGCCGAACCAGAGCTCTCTGAGGATCGCCTCGGCCTCTTCGACTGTCTCAACGACGTGAGTCGTTTCAGTGGTTGATGTCGACGTGACGACGGTGGTTGACGTCGGTGTCGTCGGCGTGATCGTGGTCGACCCCACAGCCACGAGGGCCGTCGTCGTAGGACTGACCGGGTCCCCCCTCGGCCAGAGCATCCAGATGCTGACGACCATGCCGACCACGATCAGGCCGGCCACTGCCTTTGCCATGGCAGCACCGAACCTACGCCACCCGGTCACGTCCGTGAAGGCTGTTGACCGTGACCGCGAAAATGTGTCTTGCCAGCTCAGTTAGAGTCGAGGGCGGAGGTACAAGATGGAAATCGAAGTCGAAGCCGAACGTCACCCGTTCAAGTTCATGTTCAAGTTCCTCGTGTTTGTCGGGGTCTTGTTCTTCGCCGGCAAACTCGTTGCTCAGCAGAAGAAGGATTGGGAAGGGATCACCGAGTCCCAGGCCCGCTCCCGGATCGAGCCGAAGCTCGCTTCAAAGCTTGGCGATGACAGGGCGTCCGAAATCGCCGAGCAAATAATCTCCGCACTCAAGGAGCGGGGCGTCATCAAGGCCGATGTCGAGATCGTTGTCGACGAAGCAGCCGATGTCGTAGAAGACGCCGCAGAAGAAGCCACCACCGAAGACGAGTAACTCGTTAGAGGAGGGCTAGCGCCTCTTCGACGGCCTGTTTCGGTGTGCCCTCGTAGAGCGGGCCGTGTCCACTCACGATCAGGCTCGCCTGGAGACCTCTCAGCCGATCCAGAGAAGCGATCGTCTGATCATGATCGTGGTTGAACTGTGCCGGCATCACCCGGGCGCCCACCTTGTTACTCCAAAGATCGATCGTCACCAAAGCATCACCGGTAATCAGCACGCCGCGGTCCTCCAACAGGTAGGCAGTGCTCCCCGAGGTGTGGCCTGGTACGTGCACGGGCACAGGCCTGCCGGCGGTGTCGAGTGCGATACCTTCTTTGAAGGTGGCTACTTCGCCGAGTGGCTTCGAGAAAGAACCACCTCGGCTGATCGGCGCAGTTGCGAATCGGAACACGGACGGCTTCCACAGCCTGGGGATCAGGTAGCCGGCCGTCATGCCTTCGAGGATCCGGCCCATCGCCAGGGCTTCCTCTTCCTCCTGAGCCCGAATCGGGATGTCGTGCTTGGCCCTCAGCTTCTCGGCGGCCCCAATGTGATCGACGTGGGCATGGGTCAGGATCACGCTGTCTACCGACGCCGGGGTGTGGCCGATCCGGTTGAGAGATGCCACGATCCTCTTGTAGTCCCACGGCCAGCCGGCATCGACCACCGTGACCGCATCGCCGTCAACGATCAACTGCCAATTGACCTTGGAGGCGGTGACATGATGAACGCCCGAGGCGACTTCGAAGATTTCCATGGTTCGGACGGTTCCGGGTAGGTTTACGCGTTTTCCGTGGGTAAACCTACCTGGAACGGCAGATCCGATGGCCCGAGAACCCCGACTCGAAACCGATCGGCTGATACTCCGCAGGTGGCGTGACAGTGACCTGGGGCCGTTTGCTGCGCTCAACCGCGATCCGAAAGTCATGGAGCATTTCACCGGGACGCTTACCGAGAGCGAGACAGCGGAGATGATCGAACGCATCGAAGCTCACTTCGAGGAGCGAGGTTTTGGTCTGTGGGCCCTCGAGGAGAAGGCATCGGGAGACTTTTTCGGTTTCGCCGGTCTTTCGGTGCCTCGGTTCGAAGCACATTTCACTCCCGCCGTGGAGGTTGGGTGGAGATTTGCCAGGAGCCATTGGGGCAAGGGGTATGCAACCGAGGCGGCTCGCCGCGCCATGGATTTTGGATTCACCGAATCCGAGTTGGAGGAGATCGTGTCTTTCGCGACCCCCGCCAACGTCCGGTCCCTGGCTGTCATGAGAAGGCTCGGGATGAGTCACGACCCGAGTGACGACTTCGACCATCCGAAGATGACGGAGGCCTCTGGCCTCAGGCGTCATGCTCTCTATCGAATGTCAGCCCGTCAGTGGCCGGGAACTCTCCGACCGCCGCATTAGCCTTCCCGCATCGCCTACTTCGAGAGACATTGACTTACGACGGCCATCAGACTCGTTCCGGAAGCAACATCTTGCGTTTCCTGGTGATCGTCACCATTGCCTGGGTCGCCTATTGGGCGTCCACCGGTGGGTTGGACCAGATTCCTGCTGTTGAATCTGCTCCGGTTGTGACCTCCACCACCATCTCCGAATAATTCCCAGGCAACCGCTGGAGCAGGGTTCCTACGCTTGCCCTCGATGGGAATCGAAATCCAAGAACTTCACCCGCCAACTGAGCCGGACCCGGTGCTTCTCGAGCTCCACGACTACTACGTCGAACTCGACCGGGAGCGGCTTCCGGACGATCCGCCCATGCCAGCCGAACAACGACTGGCCATGTGGAGGAATGTCAACGAGCACCTCGACATAAGGCGCTGGGTGCTCAGGGAGGATGGCGTCATCGTTGCCGCTGCTGTCGTCGCCATGGATCAAGTCGATGACATCAACAACGCCTTTGCTCGCGTTCATGTGAGGCCGAGCCACCGGCGGCAGGGCCACGCTCTCGCACTGGCCCGGCCCGTTCTGGATGCCATGACGGCCAGCGGTCGGAAGTCCGTGATCACCGACACGCTCGACGGTGCCCCCTGGGAGTCGAAGCTCGCCAAGATCGGCATGAAGAAGTCGCTGACGGCCAAGGAGAGCCGCCTGCTTGTCGATGAGGTCGACTGGGACTTCATGGACGAGTGGATCACGCGAGCGGCCGAACGCGCCTCCGACTACGAGCTTCTCTCTCTGGAAGCTCCGTTTCCCGAGGAACATCTCCAGAACTGGTGTGACGTGCTGCTGCACATGAACTCGGCCCCCAGGGAAGACCTCGAGTTTGAGGACTTCACGA
Source organism: Actinomycetota bacterium (assembly GCA_034658975.1). Taxonomy (GTDB): domain Bacteria; phylum Actinomycetota; class Acidimicrobiia; order Spongiisociales; family ZC4RG35; genus SZUA-217. Next base: position 13,465 of record JAYEGJ010000010.1, on the reverse strand, counting down.
TGAGCCCGGAGAAATGGAGAGACATCGAGACCAAGGACCTCAACCAGGGTGTCCGGGTCATGGCCGAGGTGGCAATTCACAAGCCAACGGGTGCCTGGGTCGGACTCTCCGAGATTGCTTCGCTCGATCATCAGCCCGACACGGGATGGCAGGGTGACACCGGCGTAGATCCGGTCCATCGCAACAAGGGGCTCGGGCGGTGGCTGAAGGCAGCGATGCTCCGCCGGTTTGTCGAGGCGCACCCGAGCGTTGAGCGCATTGACACCGAGAACGCCGCCTCGAACGAGGCAATGCTCAACATCAATGTCGAGATGGGCTATCGACCGCTGTTCGTGAACAACGCCTGGCAGGGAGATCTCGACGACATCCGATCTGCCCTGGGGCTCTAGCCATGCAGATCGAAGAGGTCGACCCCTCTACCGCACCGGACACCCTCCTCGAGGAGATGTGGAAGTACTACGTCCCCGTCTACAAAGAGGATCTGCCGGACGATCCACCGGTGCCGAAGGCCCGCCAGGTCAATGACTGGCAGCATGTCATGAAGACGGAGGCGATTCCTCGATGGCTGCTTCGCGACTCGAGCGGGATAGTCGGCTCAGGTGTGGCCTTCTACGACCTCGAGCAGAATCTCGACAACGGACACATGCGCGTCCATATCCGCACCGACAGAAGGGGAGAGGGCCTCGGACGGAAGCTCGCCGCTCCGATTCTCGAGCGACTCGAGGACGCCGGCCGGAAGCGAGTCGCCACGTACGTCAAGGAGGGCTCGAGCGTGGAGGGGTTCCTCGAGAGCCTGGGCATGAAGTCTGCCTACCGGGAGAAACGGAGTCGACTTGCCGTTGACGAGGTCGACGTCGCCGAGATGCAACGTTGGATCCAGCGGGCGGCGGAGCGGGCCTCGGAATACGATCTACTCCCGCTGAAGATCCCGTATCCCGAGGACGTTCTCGAGACATGGTGCGAGCTCCAATTCCAGATGAATACCGCTCCCAGAGAGGACTTCGTGGAAGACGACCAGAAGTTCACACCTGATATCTGGAGGGACCTCGAAGGGACGATCAACTCCGCCGAAAAGGACATCGACACCCTCGTCGCCATTCACAAGCCGACCGGTGACTGGGTGGGGTCAACGTCGATCCAGACCGACCGTCTCTACTCCGCACAGGCGTGGCAGTGGGAGACGATCGTGCATCCAGATCATCGCAACAAGGGTATCGGTCGCTGGTTGAAGGCGAAGAAGATCATCGATGCAATGGAAGAGTATCCGCTCATCGAGCGAGTCGACACATGGAACGCCGGCTCGAACGAGCCAATGCTCAACATCAATGACGCCATGGGTTTCAAGTCGATCCTCATCACCAACGCCTATCAGGGTGAGTTGGGTGAGGTGAGACGCCGCCTGGGCGTCTAGCGGCCGTAGGTTCCCATCAACTCGGCCTCGGCGAGGATCTTGCCTTCCATGGCCTCTCGCAGCACAGCCGATTCGACACCCTCGGGGATCAGCAACTCGCTGTCGAGTGCGAAGACGGTGAAGAAGTAGCGGTGGTTCTGGCCCTGGGGAGGACAAGGCCCGCCGTATCCGGCCAGGTTCCAACTGTTGACTCCGGGGACACCGATCCTGCCGACTCCTTCCTCCCAGATGACGTTCCCATCGGTACCGGGGATGTCGTACTCGACCCAGTGGTCCCAAACGCCTACGGGAGCGTCGGGATCGTCGACGATGATCGCGAGGGTGACAGTGCCGGTCGGCGGGAAGAGCACCTCGAGCTTCGGTGAGATGTCGCTTCCGTCACAGGTGTACTTGACAGGAATCTCCTCGCCTGCCTCGAACGCGGGGGAGGTCAACTCCATATCCGGGAGGGGCGCGGCCGAGGTGGGCAGCGGTCGCTCGGTGGTTGTGGTGGACGCCTCCGTCGGAGGAGGCCCGGTCGTACCTGCGGAGTCAGAAGGTGAACAAGCGGCCAGGACGAGTGCCACCACCGAAGCGATGACGATGAGTCGATGCATGCCTCGAATTTACGGCATGTCCGGCTCGAGGCAGGCGTTATCTTCATCGCGTGATCAAAAAGATAGACAGCTCATCCGAGGTTGAATCGTTGCTCGACCTATATCTCGGCGACCGGCGCCGTGTTGAGGGACGGCCGTGGGTCATGCTCAACATGATTTCGACCGTCGACGGAGCGACCGCGATCGACGGCCGTTCGTCGTCGATTGGGGGCGCAGACGACAGCGAGGTGTTCCGCGCCGTGCGCGCAGTCCCGGACGTGATTCTCGTGGGCGCCGGCACGGTGTCGGCCGAGGACTATCAGCCGGTGACTCTGGACGATGAGAGGAGAGAGGCGCGGACGAAGTTGGGCATGTCCGAGGTGCCGACTCTCGCCATTATTTCGGGCCGTCTCTCGATCGATCCCGATGCGCGGGTCTTTTCGAATCCCGAGCACAAGCCGATGGTCATCACCTCCACCAACGCTTCCCCCGCCAAGCTGGCGATGCTTGGAGATGCCGCCGACGTGGTGATTCTTCCGTCCCTCGAGCCGCCGGCGGTTCTCCAACACCTCGGTGCTGCGAACGTCGTGCTGATTGAGGGCGGGCCCACCCTCAACGGCCAATTCGCAGCAGCGGGTCTGATCGATGAGGTCAACCTGACCGTCGCCTCGAAGATCGCCTCAGGAGATTCCAGGCGGATCATCCAGGGTGATCCGGTCTCCCCGGCTCAGGACATGGTCGTAGACCGGGTTCTGGCGGGAGACAAGGAACTGTTCCTGCGATACGTGAGGCGTGGTTGAGCTGCCTGCCGTCGACAGACCACTAGAGCAGGCCTGACAGGTCGATGTCGCAGGAGGGGTGGCGTAGCTTGGCGAGTCCTCTCGCTTCGATTTGGCGCACCCTCTCACGAGTCGAGTTGATGACCTTGCCGACATCCGAAAGCGTCCATGGCTCGTCACCGTCGAGGCCGAATCGAAGCCACAGGACCTGTTGCTCCTCATAGTCGAGGCGCTTGATCGCGTTGATCAGACGTTCCCGCCTCCAGGCCGAAGCGGCGCGGTCCTCGGGGTTGAGAGCTGCTTCGTCCTGTACGAAATCCTGAAGTGAGGCGTCGCCGTCTTCTCCGACCGGTCGGTCCAGCGAGACCGTCTCCGCAGGTGCCTCGAGTGCTGCGAGCACCCGTTCGGTGTCGAGCCCCGAGACTTCGGAGATCTCTTCGAGGGTGGGCGTGCGGTGATACTGGTCGTGGAGGCTCTGCCTCGTGTCCTGAACAGTCCGAACAACGTCGACCATGTGGACGGGGAGCCTGATGGTCCGTCCGTTGTTCCCGAGGCCTCGGGTGATTGCCTGGCGAATCCACCAGGTGGCATATGTGGAGAACTTGAATCCTTTGCGCCAATCGAACTTCTCGACAGCCCTGATCAAACCCAGGTTTCCCTCCTGGATCAGATCGAGAAGGTCGAGTCCACGGCCGGTGTATCGCTTGGCGATGGAGATGACCAACCGGAGGTTGCACCGGATGAAGGTCATTTTTGCCTCTTCGCCGGCGGCGATCGCCCGCATCAGCTTGGGGCGGTCGGAAGGCTTGAAGTCGGCTGCCTCGAGGACGACTTTTGCCTTTCTGCCCCGCTCCATGGCACGAGCGAGATGAACTTCATCCTCTGCGGTTAGAAGTTCGTGCGCTGAGACTTCATCCAAATAGAGACCGACCGTGTCGGCGGGGCTTGCACCCCTCTCTGGTCTCGCATCTTTGGCCCTAATGGCCTTGCCCAGAATGGCCTCCTGACTCCTTGGGGAAAACTAATGGTCCTGGAGGAATCTGGCAACAAGTATCTCCCTTAGGAGCGGGGTTCTCGGTAACCTTGGGCTCCCGTGAAGCGCCAAACACAGCTCCGCTTGCTGGTGGCGCTCACCATTGTCTGGGTGGCCTGGGCCGGATGGTCCCTGCTCGGACGAGCTACCCCCTATGAGTTGCGGGTTCTCAACGATGTTGGCGATCCTGTTGTCTCGGCGGTTGTCGACGTTGACGGCAATCAAATGGGTACCTCTGGGGAGGACGGACGTGTCCAGATGGATTGGAACAGATCGTCCACTGTCCTCGAGGTGAGCGCACCGGGCCATGTAGCCCACACTCTCACGCTTGCTGAGCGTCCCGAGGGTTTGGTCGACGTCGTCCTCAAAGCCAGGGTCCTGCGTGGTTTGGTTGTCGACGTCGAGGGCGTCCCGGTTGAGGGAGCCGTGATTCAGGCCGGCCCCAGTTCCGGAGTCTCCGACGCCGAGGGTCGCTTCAGCTTGAGAGGCGCCGAACCGGGCATCGTCACGGTGGAGAGACCGGCGTGGCTGACGACCACCTTCACCTGGGATGGTGGAGTAGGGGAGGCCCTTGCCGAGATGACCCAGTTCACCGCTCGTGCCGTCCACATTTCTGGTGAGGCGGTTTCGGAGCGGTTCGAGGAGTTCTTGAGGATGGCGGATACCACCGAGCTCAACGCGGTGATGATCGACCTCAAGGACGAGGAGGGCATCATCTGGTACAAGACCACGAACCAGACGTCGATCGCCGCCGGGTCCAACCATGGTGCATACGACCTCAAAGCAGTCGTTGAGCGCGCCCACGCCAGAGGCTTGTACGCCATCGGGAGGCTCGTCCTCTTCAACGACCCGAAAGTGGCCCAGGCCGTCCCTTCGATGGCGATTTGGGACACCACCACAGACGCCCCTTTCAGCTCGCGTGGTCAGTACTTCCTCGACCCGACCGACCCCGATGCCCGGGCGTTCGGAATCGAGCTGGCCGCAGAGGCGTGCGCTGCCGGGTTAGACGAGATCCAATTCGACTACGTGCGCTTCCCCGACGTCCCGGTCGAGACGAGAGCGACGATGAGATTCGACGAGGAGCTCACTGATGAGGTTCGCCTCAGCACCATTCCGGCGTTCCTGTCCGAAGCGGTGAACGTGTTGCATCCGATGGGATGCGCGGTTGCAGCCGATGTCTTCGGTTTTCTGACCACCGACACCTCTGACGGATACATAGGTCAGACATGGGAGGACATCGCCAATATCGTGGACGTTGTCTCCCCGATGGTCTATCCGTCCCATTACGGCCCGGGGTGGTTTCAGAAGGAGAACCCGAACGATCACCCGGCCGACGTCGTCGATGAGGCGCTGAGCGACGGAATGGATCGTTTGCCCAGGTCGGTGGTGGTCAGACCCTGGCTTCAAGATTTCGGCTACGACGAGTCCCAGGTACGGGCCCAGATCACCTCGGCGGAGCGGTACGACCTGGGCTGGATGCTGTGGAACGCCAAGTCCAATGTCACCGTTTCGGCGCTGGGCCCCTCCTAACAACCGTTCTGTGCGGGTTTATTACGCGTGACGCGTAGTAAACCCGCACAGAACGGGCTTGGCGGGATAATTCGCACTATGGGCGTAGGTGAAATACGATTCAGCCATCCCATTCGGAGTGTTTCTTGACCGCGTTTGATGCAGAAAACCTCGCCTTACTGAAAGCCGATCAGCCGGCCTGGAGGGCGAGCCAGATGGATTCGGCCTTTGAGGTGTTTCAGGCCTTGGACGAGCCGACAGGAGCCGAAGAGGACTGGCGGTATGTCAATTACGACATGCCCTTCAGCGAGCTCTCGCCTGTCACCCAGCCTGGTGCGAGGCTTTCGGACGGCCCATTTCTCGAGTCGGTCGATGACAAGGCCGGCCACGTCCTGATCGTCGACGGGAGCGTCGTGGATGCCCGAGCCGGAAACGGATTCGTGACCACGATCGCAGACTCGGCGGAGCGGGACTTCTCGGTCGTTCCCCCCGATCACAACAAGCTCGCGGCGGCTCACACCGCCTTCGCCAACGACTCCGTGTTCATCGATGTCGCGGCCAACGAAGTCATGGAATCGCCGCTCGTTGTGGAAGTCCAGGGCGTGACGCAGGGGACCGCATCCTTTCCTCACATAGTCGTGACCGTCGGACAGAACGCCGAAGCCCGCGTGCTCGTCGTATACCGGAGCGCCGAAGGCGCTGAACTGCTGATGGTTCCTGAGGTTGCGCTCGACGTTGGCGACGGTGGCCGGCTCCGTTTCCTCTCGGTTCAGGGACTCGACCACGCTGCCTCCAATGTCGTTCACCAGCGGATGACTCTCGGTCGGGACGCCACAGGCCATCTTGGCGAGGTCGGCCTGGGCGGCAACCTGGGCCGACTCGACCTCGGGGTGAATCTCATAGGCGACGGGTCTTCCTCCAAGATGGTTGGCCTCTATTTCGGTGAGGGATCGCAGACGCTCGACTATCGGATGCTCATCAAGCACATCGGTCGGAGCACGTCGTCGGATGTTTTCTTGAAGGGCGCTGTCGAAGACTCGGCCCAGAGTGTGTTCACCGGCCTGCTTCGCATCGAGAAGGACGCACAGAAGACCTCGACATTCGAGACCAACCGAAACCTCGTGCTCTCGGAGAACGCGAAGGCGCACTCCGTTCCCAACCTCGAGATTCTCTGTGACGACGTCATCTGCGGCCATGGATCTTCGGTCGGCCCGCTCGAAGAGGATTACCTCTACTACCTGCTGAGCCGGGGTCTTTCCAAAGAACGAGCCGAACGTTTGCTGATCAGGGGTTTCTTCCAGGAGGTCATCGACCGACTCCCCATCGAGGGTGTCGCCGGGCCTGTTTCCGATGTGGTGTTCAGCCGATTCGCCAGAGCCCAAGAAGAAGGGCGAGTGGCGTGAAGATCGAGGTCGCAGCCCTTGACAGCCTTCCTCGGGACGGGGGAGTGCGGGTGAAGGTGGGGGATCATCGGATCGCCGTGTTCCGGGTTGGCGATGACGTTTACGCCTTGGGCGACCGGTGCTCGCATGCCGAAGCGTCTCTTGCCGAAGGATACGTCTTCGGTCGGTCGGTCGAGTGTCCGCGGCATGGAGCCGAGTTCGATCTCAAGACCGGTGCAGCAACCTCGCTACCAGCAAGTTCACCCGTTCCGACCTACGACATAGCGGTCGAGAACGGGACCGTGTTTCTTTCCCTGGAGGATCAATGAGAACCGCACTCAAGGTTTCGGACCTGTACGCCGGCGTCGAGGGGAAGCAGATCCTCAACGGCCTTTCGATCGAAATCCCGTTTGGTGAGGTCCACGCCATCATGGGTCCCAACGGGTCCGGCAAGTCCACCCTTTGTCATGTGCTGACCGGGAAGTCGGGCTACCAGGTTCAGGGGTCCGCCTCGATCAATGGCGACAATCTGCTGGACAAGGATGTCGACGAGCGGGCGCGGCTGGGGCTTCTTCAAGGTTTCCAGTATCCGACCGAAGTGCCCGGCGTCCGTCTTAGTGAGTTCATGCTCGAGGCGGCCGCCGACCGCGGCATTGACTCCAGCGTCGCACTAGATCGCATCAAGGCAGAGAGCGAGCGGTTCGGCATGGTTCCCTTTCTCGACCGATCGCTCAACTACGACCTTTCAGGTGGCGAGAAGAAGCGCTCGGAGATCTTCCAGATGGCCGTGCTCCGCCCGAAGGTGGCCCTGCTCGACGAGATCGACTCCGGCCTCGACATCGACGCCGTTCGTCAGGTCGCCGAGGCCGTGGAGGAAATGCGCTCCCCGGATCTCGGCGTGGTGATGATTACCCACTACAGCCGAATCCTTCGCTATCTGACACCCAACAGGATTCACGTGATGATCGATGGCAAGATCGTCGATAGCGGCGGGAGCGAGCTCGCCGAGGAGCTGGAGTCAGGCGGCTACGACGCGGTACGGAATCGTCTCGGAATCGAGAAGCCCAGCGAGGAAGGGCCGATGCGCAAGCCTGCCGACTTCTTCACGCAAACTCCCTTCGACGTCTGATGGCAAGCCGGGCCACTGCCGAGAAGTGGCTCAGCGAGCTAACCCATCTCCCCACGGCCTCCGGGATGGAGGACGCCGTGGTCGCCTGGGTCGAGAAGTGGGTTTCGAGGAGAGACGACCTCAGGCTCACCCGGGACTCGGGTGGCAACCTGTTCATCACCCAGAAGGGTCGCAAGAGGCACGCCCCCGTCTTTGCTGCGGCACACATGGACCATCCGGCCTTCGTGATCCTGTCCGTTGAGGGAAGGGAGGCGACCTTCGAGTTCCGTGGCGGCGTCAATATGCAGTATTTCGAGGACGCTCGTGTCGAGGTCACGTCGCGTTCTGACGGAGGTACCGGCCGGGTCATCTCCTACGACCCGCCAACCAGCACGGGCACCATGAGAATTACGGGAGATGTCCAACCCGGCGACATCGCCATGTGGAAGATGCGCAAGCCAAGGGCACGTGAAGACATCTTCTCGGCCCCGTCCCTTGACGACCTGGCTGGATGCGCCGCCTCGCTGGCCGCCCTCGATCGAGCACGGGGTAAACCCGAGCTGAGGCATTTCGGCGTTCTTCTGACCAGGGCCGAAGAGGTCGGGCTGATCGGGGCCATCCACGCGGCGAAACATCAGACAATCCCGATCGAGGCCCGGGTCATCAACGTCGAGACGTCGCGAGCCCTGCCCAACGCCCCGATGGGGAACGGCCCGGTCATCAGGACGGGCGACCGGTCGACGGTTTTCGATCGAGAGCTCACCAACCGGATCAGTCGAGCAGCGGCGACGAGCGGCCTCAGATATCAGCGCAAGCTCATGGATGGCGGCGGGTGCGAGGCGACGGCATTCGGCGTCTACGGATACCAGGCCACCGGTCTGTGCATGCCGCTCGGCTACCACCACAACCGGGGGAATCTCGATGAATTCGAGGTGGGCCGCGCTGAGGCAATCCCCATGCTGGAGGAGATCTCGCTGAACGATTTCCACGGGCTTGTCGACCTTCTTCTCATCGCTGTGAAGGCGGTGGACGCCGAGGATCCGATCATGAGATCGCTCGATGATTTGTACGACTCGCAGTCGCATTACCTTGGAGCCTTGTGACTCCTAGCGTCACGTCCAACTGAATCAGGAGGCATCACAGTGGAGTACCGCATTGAGAAGGACTCGATGGGCGAAGTGCAGGTCCCGACCGACGCTCTGTACGGAGCATCGACGCAACGGGCCGTCGACAACTTCCCGATCTCTAGTCATCGTTTTGGGCGGCGATTCATCTGGGCCCTCGGTCTGCTCAAGGGCTCTGCCGGAACCGTTGCCGGGGAAATGGATTTCAAGGACGACGCCACTTCGGGCGCGGTTCGTTCCGCGGCGGACGAGGTGATGGAGGGTGCCCTCGATACTCACTTCGTCCTCGACATCTTCCAGACCGGATCCGGAACCTCGACGAACACGAACGCCAATGAGGTGATCGCCTCCCGAGCGACACAGTTGCTTGCCGAGGGGAGTGTCCATCCAAATGACGATGTCAACTTCGGGCAGTCGTCCAATGATGTGATCCCGGCGGCCATGCACGTCGCTGCCGTTGCTGCTCTCAGTGAAGATCTCTTGCCCGCCCTCGACCGGCTTGCCGGTTCGCTGGAGGCAAAGGCCGATGAGTTCTCCGACGTTGTGAAGTCGGGCAGAACCCATCTCATGGATGCGACTCCGGTCACCCTGGGCCAGGAGTTCGCTGGATACGCCACCCAACTGAGAAAGGGCTTTGAGCGGGTCGAGAAGGTCCTGCCCGAACTCGAGGAACTTGCGCTGGGTGGTACTGCCGTCGGCACCGGCATCAACGCTCCCGAGGGGTATGCCGCCGCAGTGATCGCGCTCATGGCCGAGCGGACCGGTTATGCCTTCCGCGAGGCGGACGACCACTTCGAGGCTCAGGGCTCCAAAGACGCTCTGGTCAACGCATCCGGTGTGCTCCGAACCGTGGCCGTTTCACTGTTCAAGATCGCCAACGACATCCGCTTCCTCGGCTCCGGCCCGACCTCGGGTATTTACGAGTTGAAGATCCCGGCGCTCCAACCCGGGTCCTCGATCATGCCGGGCAAGGTCAACCCGGTGATGTCGGAGATGATGATGCAGGTCGCCGCACAGGTGGTTGGCAATGACATGTCGGTGGCATGGAGTGGAGCCAATGGCAACTTCGAGCTCAACGTGATGATGCCGGTGATGATCCACAACTTCCTCGAGTCGGTGGGTCTGCTCACCAACGCCTGCGACACGTTCGGTCAGAAAGCGGTTGACGGCTTGGAAGCCAACCGCGAGCGGGCCGATGAGCTTGTCGGCAAGAACGCCATCATCGTCACGGCCCTCAACCCCTACATCGGCTACGACAACGGGGCGAAGATCGCCAAGGAAGCCGTGGCCACGGGGCGGTCGGTGCGTGAGTTGGTGTTGGAGGCGGACTTGATGTCGGCTGATGAGCTCGACGCGGCGCTGGACATCAAGAAGATGACCGAGGGCGGCGTCCGCTAGACCCGTTTCCAACCGTTCTGTGAGGATTAGCTACGCGTGACGCGTAGTAGATCTTCACAGAACGGCTCAGATGTTGAGCAAGACGAGGTACAGCGCCGGGTAGATCAGCACAAACGCGACGCCGGAGCGCCAGTCGTGATTCCCTCGGATTGACAGCACCAAGGCCACGATGCCGACCGCTCCTGCGGTCAGGATCGATCCGGGGACGACGAGGCTCGTCGTAACGACGATCGGGGCGATGAGGGGTCCGATGCCTATCGACAATGTCGAGTCGATGAGGGTTGCGCCGAGGGCGTCTCCAACCGCCAGCTCGGTCTGATGCCGCCTCATTGCTGTTGTGGCCACCACTAGCTCCGGGAGTGATGTGCCCAACGACGCCAGGAAGAAGGCGACGATGAATTCGGGAACGTTGATGGCCTCGGCCAGCGTGGTCAAGCCCCAGACAGCCAGAAGGGTTGCACCACCGACCACGGCTAGAGCAAGCAGGACGACGAGCGTCTTCTTCAGTTTCTCGGTGGCCTCGAGGGACAGCTCCATCTGAGTGCCCTCCGGGGGCGGGCCCCAGGTGAAGGCTGTAGCGATGGCCCAGGCTGCGATGAAGATCATCGCGTCAATGCGGCTGATCTCGCCGTCAAGCATCAGCCCCGCACCCAGGAGTAAGGCAAACACCGTGGCAATGCCGATTCGGAGAACTCGCGTCTTCGACAGCATGATGGCGGCCCCACCTACGAAAGGCAGAAGTCCCAGTACAAGGGTTGCCTGGGTTGCGGCCGATCCGACCGAGTCCCCGACGTTGAGGTCACCGTGGCCAGCAAGTGAGGAGACGATCGAGTTGGCGATCTCGGGGAGATCGGTCCCCAATGCGAGGAGCGTGAACCCGACGACAAAGGGCGGGATATTGGTTCCGGCCGCGAGTTCGGCCGTGTTGTCGACCGCCTTCCGGCTGGCAAGAACCGAAAGGGTGAAGCCCCCGATTACGCCCAGTATTGCCAGCGTTGAGTCGAGCATCTCTGGATCCCTACACCTCCACCCGTTCCCGGCGTCCCAGGGTGACGTTGAGAAGTCGGACCAACCCCATCGAACCGATAGACACGACGATCACCCAGATCATGGCGCTGAGGCTAAGCGGGCGGGTATGGAACACGTCGCTCCCGAGGCTCGTGTAGACGACGAAGAACTGGAGCACTGCCGAAACGAACAAGGAGGCCACAAGCAATCGTCCGGGTCGGCGCATAGGGCCAGAACCTGCCCGGACGCTGAGCGCATGGAGCAGTTGGGAGAAGACGAGCGTGCTGAAGACCATGGTTCGAACGGTTTCGTGATCGAGGTCCAACGAGTAGGTTCCGACGAGCATCGCCGCGAGCGCCGCTGTGGCGAGGATTGTTCCCTGGGTGATGAGAAGGGCGGCATTGCGTGCGCTCAGGACGTCCCTTCCGGAGCCCGGACGGTCCTGCATGAGGTCGCGGGCGGGGATGTCCATGCCCAGCGCGATCGCCGGCATCGCATCGGACAGGAGGTTGATCCAGAGCAGTTGGATGGCCAACAGTGGCTCACCCAGATAACCGAAGATGAGGAAGCCGGTCAGGACGTAGAGGACTTCGGAAGCGTTGGCCGACAGGAGGTAATGAACGACATTGCGGAGGTTGGAGAAGATCCGGCGACCTTCGGCAATGGCAGACACGATCGTCGAGTAGTTGTCATCCGCCAAGACCATGGCCGCCGACTCACGGGCGACGTCCGTTCCCGAGCCCATGGCAACACCGATGTCCGCACGGTGGAGCGCCGGAGCGTCGTTGACGCCGTCTCCGGTCATGGCGACGGTCGAGCCGGCTTGCTGCCACGACTCGATGATCTTGACCTTGTCCGCAGGATCCACTCTGGCGAACACCCGGTAGCTCGCGATTTCGCTCTCCAAATCTTCGGTCGTGATCGCAGCCAGGTCCTTGCCACCCATCACTTCGCCTTCGACGAGGCCGACGGCGTCGGCGACGGCTGCCGCCGTCGTGGCGTGGTCGCCGGTGACCATCACCGTGTTGACGCCGGCGTCTCGAGCCTTGGAGATGGAGTCAGGGACCTCGTCTCGAATGCGTTCGTTCAGACCCACGAGTCCGATGAATGTGAGTTCCGTTTCCTCCAGGGCGGGATCGGAAGGTCTGAAAGCGAGGGTCTTGAATGCGAATGCCAGCGTCCTCATTCCATTGCTTGCAATCTCGTTGGCGGCCTGGTGGATCGACTCGTGTAGGGCCTGGTCGAGGGTCTGGAAACCCGATTCCGTCATGACCAGCGAGGACCGTTCGAGGAGGACCTCCGGGGCTCCCTTCACATACAGGACGTATCCGGAGCCCGATTCGTGGACAGTGGACATCCGTTTCCGGCGACCGTCGAAACCGCCCTCGTCGATCCGCGGGGCGGCATTGCGAACCTCCTCGACGTCGATGCCCGCCACGACGAGAGCGTCCAGCAAGGCCGTTTCGGTGGGATCGCCGCTCGCCCCGTTCGTCGACGCTGTGGCGTCGTTGCACAGCGCGGCCGTGACCACCAGGGTTTCAACCACTTGATCGTGCTCACCAAGGAGAGAGGTCCCGGAACGTCCGTCGCCGAGGATGACGGTGCCTACCTTCAGCTCGGGTGCGGTCAGCGTTCCCGTCTTGTCGGTGCAGATCACGTCGACGGCACCGAGAGTCTCCACCGCCGGCAGCCTTCGGACGATGGCGTTCCGCTGGGCCATGCGTTGGAGGCCCCCGGCGAGGCTGACGGTGACCACGGCTGGGAGCCCTTCGGGGATGGCGGCGACGGCGAGTGCAACAGCTGTGAGCGCCATGGTCTCGATCGGGAAGGAGCGGATGAGCCCGGCGCCGAAGATGAGGACCGCGGCAGCGAGGGCGATGATCCCGAGGCGTCGGCCAACCCGTCCGAGTTCCACCTGGAGTGGGGTGATCGGCTCATCGTCGCTGAACAGCGCGGCGATCTTGCCCATCTCGGTATCGGAGCCCGTCTCAACCACCATTGCCATCCCGCGTCCGGCAACGATGGTGGTGCCGGCATAGACCATCGAGGTCCGGTCTCCGAGGGACGCGTCGGCGAGGGTCGGATCTATTGACTTGGTGACAGGGATCGACTCGCCGGTGAGCGCCGCCTCGTTGGCC
>JAYEGJ010000009.1:0-16502 GCA_034658975.1 Actinomycetota bacterium | reverse complement strand
GAACCACCGCGGGGTCCAGCAGGTTGCGGGAGTCGACGATGCGGTGGTTCGCTCCGCCGGTCTCGACTACTGGGGACTTGGCCGCCCGGGGGCCTGAAACCACCAACCCCGATCCCGTTCTGGGTAGGTTTTTCCACGCCAGGCGTGGAAAAACCTACCCAGAACGGTGCTGAACGGCTAACGAAACAGGTCTTCGTCCACGGGTCTGACGAGATCGGTGAGACGCCCGTTGCCGCGTGGGCCGTCGTAACCCCGGACGAGGGCTGCGGGGACGCCCGAAGCCTTGCCCATGACCAGGTCGGCGGCGGCGGCCAGTTCGTCGACCACGGCAACCTCGGTGACATCTAACTCACGCCCGGCCCAATCAGTGGTGCCTTTCAGGTCGAGAACAGCCACTAACCCCGAAAGGCCGATAGCGATGTCGGTCAGGCCCCGGCGCCACGGCCGCCCGAAAGTGTCCGAGATGATGACGGCAAGTTCGACGCCGAAGCGATGCTCCAGCCTGGTTCTGATTCGGTGTGCCGATCGGTCGGGGTCCTCGGGAAGGAGAATCATCGTCCCGGGCTCGGCGTTGGATCGATCGACACCGGCGTTGGCACAGATGAATCCGTGCTTGGTCTCGGCGATGATCAGGTCACCGCGTCGTCTGATGATCGAAGCTGCCTCCTCGAGCACCAGCTGCTGCTTGAAACGTTCTTCGTCTCCCACGATCTTTCTCACCGCACCCTCGGCCTTCGACACGATCTTGTGGGTCACCACGATCACGTCTCCGGACTGCGGCCGAAGCGGGGCAAGGGCCGCGGCAAGAACCTCGGCCACATCGTCGCCGGGACTGACCACGCCGACGCCCTCCACCGGATGGATCTGAAGAGTCAACGTGCCACCAACTCACGGGCGAGCCGTTCGGCGTGGGTTCCTTCTTTGATGAGTGTGTCGGTCACCAGGACATTCAAACCGGCAAGCGTCTCCATGTCGGCCGCATCGTGGGTGTCGATCACGATGGTGTCGATCAATCCCTCATAAGCGGTGGCGACTCCCTCATTGCCTGGAGGAAGTCCCAGCGAAGCCATGACACGATCGGCCGGCCCTTTGACTGTCTTCCCCCCGATCAGCGGGCTCACTGCAATGACCCGAGGGTGGGAGGCGACGGTCTCGCGAATTCGGGGGATATCGAGGATCGGCCATATCGAGAGGGGAGGGTTCGAAGGAGCGATGACAACGACGTCGGCGGCCGCGAGGGCTTCGACAACCCCCGGTGCGGGGGACGCCTCGATCGCTCCCGCAAAACGAAGTTCGAGAACCTCTGGTTGCGCCTGTCGTTTCACGAAGTACTCCTGGAAGCTGATCCAGCCGTCCCGGTCGATTCTCACTTCGGTTCGGAGAAGATCATCGGTCGCCGGGGTGATGGCTGATGCGATGCCGAAACTCTCGACGATGTCGCTGGTCGCTTCGGACAGGGAACGGCCCTCATGCATACATTGAGTTCGATACAGCTTGAGAGCGAGGTCTCGGTCCCCGATGCGAAACGTGTTGTCAACGCCAAAACGGGCGAGTTCGTCGTTCGTGTGGAAGGTATCGCCGGCGCGTCCCCACCCCAAGGGACCTTCCATGCCGGCCAGGGTGTAAACGACAGTGTCGAGGTCGGGTGACACTGCCAGTCCATGGTTGTCGGCGTCATCCCCGACGTTCACGACGACGGTCAGATCCACGTCCGACAGGCCCGCAAAACCCCTGGCCATGCGGGCGCCACCGACTCCACCTGATAATTCAACGATCTTCATATTCCGCACCAGATATTGCTCAGCGTCGCGTCCCGGTTCACAATGGCATACTGCATGACCGATGCTCCAGCTCCGCTGACCGCGGAAACTCAATCCGTCGAGGCTCCCAATGACGCGCCCCGGGTCAAGGTTCTACTGACGCTTGTCGAAGGGTCCGACTTCGACGCGGCTGTGGCCACCGTCAGCCGCCAAGTGTATGACCCGGTTCCGGACCTGGTGATCGTAGGAAAGGCCGAGTCCGTCCCCGACGGAGCCGAGGTGGCAGTCACCCTCGAAGAGGCCATTGCCGCTGCGGACCAGTCGACCGACTACCTCTGGATACTGCACTCTGACGCCCGCCCCAGGCCCGATGCGCTTTCCGCACTGGTCGAGGAGGTGGAAAGAGCCGACGCAGCGCTTGGCGGATCGAAGTTGCTGGTCGCCGGAAGTCACGACGTTCTCGAATCGATCGGCAGTGCGACCGACGTGTTTGGCGAGCCGTACACCGGTCTGGATGAAGACGAGATCGACCTTCAGCAATACGACGTGGTGCGCGAAGTGTCGTTTGTGAGCTCCGCATCCATGCTGGTGCGACGTGACCTGGCTCAGGGTCTTGGAGGCCTCGATGAAAAGGTGCCCCCGGTCGCCGCCGGCCTTGATTTCTCCCAACGCGCCCGGCTTGCCGGGGGGAGGGTGATCAGCGTTCCCTCGTCAGAGGTCTACCACCAGGGTCGTTGCGGTGGCAAGAGCAGAAAGTGGAGGGAGCAAGCCGGTCGACTGCGGGCGATGGTCACCGCCTACAGCCCTCTCACCCTGCTCTGGGTGCTTCCCTACGACTTCCTCGTGGCGCTGGTTGACTCATTGGTCAGTCTCCTGTTCCTCCGATGGAGGCCGGGAGCCCGCCACCTCATGTCATGGGGGTGGAACACCCTCAACATCCCTTCGACGTTCGGGCGCCGTCGCCGTTTCAAGAAGGTTCGCGTTCTTGGGGACGAGGAGCTCTTCCGATTCCAGGCGCGAGGATCGGTCCGTCTGCGTGTAATCGGGTCCGAATTGAGCAACCGTATGCTCTCGATCTTCGACGAGGATCAAGCGTTGGCGAAGAGGTCCCGGCGGATATGGGGGAGCCCGGGAATCTGGGGTGCCGTGCTGGCCGTCTTCATTCTCGGCTTTTCGATGCGCTCGATCATCTTCTCCGGTTTGCCCAACGTCGCCGGGTCCTTTCCGTTCGAAGCCGGTTCCGTCGCTCTCGAGAGGTGGTTCGCAGGATGGAACGAGTCGGGGCTCGGTTCGCCGGACGCAGTTCATCCGTCTGTCGGACTGACCGGACTCGCTTCCATCCTCTGGTTTGGCGCCGAAGGGGCGGCGAGGACAGTCCTCACACTCGCCTTCGGTCTCCTGGCCGTTGTCGGGATGGGGCGCTTCGCCGGGCGGCTCGGGCTTCGAGGCCCGGGCCGATATCTGGCAGGCCTTGTCGTGATAGCCGGACCTGGCACGGCAGTGCTGGCCGGATCGGGCTCCTGGACCTCTCTAGCCGCTGCAAGCGTTCTTCCTTGGGCGGTGCGGGCTGCCTTCGTCCACGAAAGCGAAAAGGACCGGTCTCACTTGTCCCGGTTCGGATGGGTGATTCTGATTGGTCTGACACTGGCCTCCCTTTCACCGGTGCTGATCTTGGTGCCTGTCGTAGTCGTCCTGGCATGGAAGGTATGGGGCGGCCAAGGTTCGCGGCTTGTCCTCGCTCTCTCGGGCCTCCTTGGCACAGCAGTGGCCCTCCAATTCTTCTACTCCGATGTCGGATGGCTGCTCGAGGCGGATCGCCGCATCGGTCTGTCCGTTGACGACCTTTGGCCGGTTCTCCTCGTCGTGGGGTTCCTCCCCTTGGTCCTCCTCGAAGGCACCGCACGGAGGATCGGGTCGCTCGGGGTCCTGTTGGGCCTGGCTGGTCTTCTGCTGGTGCGAATCCCCGGCATGGGACCGGGTATCGAGGAAGCAAGCCTCATCCTTGCTTCGTTCGGGGCGGCAATGGTCGTCGCCGCCGGACTCGATCGACTCACCGGGCGGCCCAAACACCTGATGAGCATCGTTGCTGCCGGGGCCATCCTCTTCTTCTCGATCGGATCATTGGCCGACGGGCGTCTTGGGCTGCCTTCCGGGGACCTGAGTGAACGCCTCGGGTTCTCGGTCAGCCTTGCTCACGAGCATGGTCCTGGCCGAACTCTTCTCGCCTCGACCCAACGGTCTGACGTTCCTGGCGAAGCACGTTCGGGACCCGGTTACTGGTATCGCGTAGTGGACGGCACAGGGATGACGCACGACGAGGTATGGCTGCCTTCGCCACGAGATGGCGACGAAGCGCTTGACGAAGCGCTTCGTCTGATCAGCACCGGCTCCGAGTTGCGTCCGGGCGAAGTGCTTGCGCCGTTCGCCATCGACTGGGTGGTGCTCTTCGGGCCCGAGTTCCGGCTCGATGAGGTATTGGTCGCCCAATTCGATCTGGTGCCCACCCCCCTTGATCCCGACTCTCGTGTCTTCGAGAATCCGCAGGCCGTCGCCTTGGCCGATGCGGGCGCGGATTCGGCCTGGCAGCGATCGGCTTCCGGATTCTCCGGCGACCTCGGGTCGGGAAGAGTGGCCCTTGCCCTCAACCATTCGGATGGATGGAGTCCTCAGCCGGGGCCGGTGGGGTGGCAGGCCAGCGTCAGCGCCGCCGAAGGGGTCGCGTCGTTCAGAGGAGATAGCTACTCGGTGGCGATGGCCTGGGTGGCCGTGGCCGTGGCCTTGTTGGGCCTCATCCTCGTGATAGTCGGGAGGGCCCGTCGATGAGATGGGTCACGCTTCTCCTCGCCCTCGTATTGGCAGCGGGCACCTTCTTCGTCCCCGTTCTCGATGCACCTGGTGTCGAGACAGATGTTGGCGTCAGCCCACCTCCCATCGCCGTCTGCCCGGTGGAAGAGGGGAGCGGGCGCAACACGAACCTCTCGGTTCTCTCTACGGTCGATGGGCCCGTAGGTCTCACGCTCTTCACCGCAGGGGAGTCCGCCGGGAGCCTCGCTTCGGCAACCGGGGCCTCGGGGTCGCTCGTGATTCCCGTTGTGGATGTCGCCGCAGTGGGCACGGTGGGAGGCCTGGTGGAGATGCCCAACGCCATCTCGGCAGCAGGTTCGGTCGTGCAGGGCGCCGCGTCGATGTCCGCGGAGGCCTGTGCATCGGTGCCTGAGGCCCAAGCCTTCATCACCGGAGGCTCGACCGCAGGGGAGGCGACTTTCGAGCTTCACCTGATGAACCCCTATGCGGGAGAGGCGGTCGTCGAGTTGATCGTTGAGTCCGAGGCCGGCACCGAGTCGAACTCACGGTTCGAGGCGGTGATCGTCCCGCCTCGCTCTTCGACATTCGTCGACTTCAACGACCTGACCCCGGGACGGGAATCCCTCTCGGTTTCCATCGAAACCATCAAAGGCCGGGTCAACGCCATCGGACGGCTGGGCATTCACGGCGATACAGGCGTCTGGCGGGCGCTGCCCGGCGCCATCGACTGGTTCATTCCGGTGCCAAAAGGGTCCGCCTCAAAGGAACTCATCATCGCCACCCCGGCCAACACTGAGATCGACTACCAGGTCGATCTCTTCACTCCGTCTGGCGCCGAAGAAGCCTTTGCCACCGGTCGTCTCACTGAACGAGGCCAGCACGTCATCGATCTTGGGGAAGTGACGGAGGAGGCGATTGGAGTGCGCGTCGTGTCGACAGGGCCGGTCGTTCCCGTTCTTCGCTGGAGTTCACCGGATATCGGCGTGGCGATCACGACCGGCGTTGTTGTCGAAGCGAACCGTTGGTTCCTCCCCGGAGCCTCCACCCTGGAAGGAGGGTGGGCCACGATCATCATGCTCAACGCCGGCATCGAGGATTCGACAGTGAGCATTCGACCGCTTCGGGAGAACACCTCGGTGCGCTCGTTCGAGGTGTCGTCCGAGTCCGTTCTGGCGATTGGCATCGAGGAGGCCGACGGGTATCTCGTCGAGTCGACAAATCCGGTGGTTGTCCTTTGGACCGCTCAGAGAGCAGGCTCGACTTCGGCGGCAATCGGCGTTCCGATACTCGATGGATGAGGTTCTGGCCCGTCTGGCTCTGATCGCCGGGGCACTTGTCGTTGCCTGGCTCGCCTCGCTGGCAATGCGACGCCGGTCGGTCGGTTCCCCGCGACGCATCGAATCGACGGGCCTGGTAGCCGGCGTCTATTTGTTCAGCTCATCGGCCTGCCCGGATTGTGGACCTGTTCGGAGGCTTCTCGATGAGGCTTTGGGGGAAGCCGGATACGTCGAGATGAGTTGGGAAGAACAGCCGGGCATGTTTCATGACCTGGGGATTACCGGAGTTCCGGCGACGCTTGTAGTCGACCAGGACGGAGCCGCGGTCGTATGGCCGGGCAAACCGGACCGAGCATTGGGGACGCTGGGTCCTTGAATAGAGATTTCGCGACTTCTAGCGTTCCGTCAATGACAGTCAGCTGTTCCAGATGTGGTTCGCCCGCGAACTCGATAATGACGTTCTTCTACGGAGACAGCGCTGTCTGGCTCGACGATCTGGCTGAGGATTACAAGCCCTACGGCTACCCCCTCTGTGCCGATCACTCAGACCGCATGGCACCACCGCACGGATGGACACTCACCGACCGGCGGACCGTTACCCGGCTCTTCGCACCCGTACACGTGGCCTGATGCCGCTGGACCGCGATCTGCTCGACGCGGTCAAGGAGTTGGACGAACACGACCTGCGCCGTCTCCAGATTCTCACCCGAGCGGCCCTCGATCGCGGCGAACCGCGCGACCCGACCTCCGATCCCGAGGTGAGCATGCGTCAACAGATGGTCCGATGCGGCAAGCAGGAGTGCACCAAGTGTCCTCATGGCCCCTACTGGTACGCCTATTGGACAGAGGACGGCAAGAGGCGAAGCCGCTACGTAGGCCGGCTCCTAGAAGATTGATCAGCAGACTCCTTGACGCGGAATCGTTGTTCTAAGGGGCTGACCCGATTTACCATGTTGTCCCTGCCTACGAAGTGGTTCCATGGATTGTCCTGAGTGCAAACAGACTGACGTTCTCGAGATCGAGCATGTGCTCCCAGACGGGACCGAGGTCTTGTTCTTCTCTTGTCACAACTGTGAGGAGAAGTGGTGGAATCGGGAAGGCATCGACATCGACCTGACGCAAGTCCTCGAGATCGTGCGGCAAGCGCGACCGTGACCTCCCTTCGGGGGCGAATCCAACGCATTCCGATCCTGCCGGTGGTGCTCATTGCCGCCACCTCGGTCATCGTTCTGATCGTCCTCAACCCGTGGTTGATCCTCTCGTCCACGACACCGACCGGCGGTGACATGGGCGCGCACGTGTTCGGGCCTGCCTACCTGCGAGACAATCTCCTGCCCAGTGGCCGGATCATGGGGTGGAGCAACGACTGGTTCGCCGGGTTCCCGGCCTTCTACTTCTATTTCCCGCTCCCGTCGCTGACAATCGTCTTCCTCGATCTCTTCCTTCCCTACGGGGTCGCTTTCAAGATGGTCACCGTCATGGGCCTGATCGCACTGCCACCGGCGATCTACTTCCACACCCGTGCCATGACTCTCGGTCGCCAGGTCTCCCTGATCGCGGCCGGAGCCGGTGCCGTCTTCGCCTTCCTGGAGAGCTACTCGATATACGGCGGCAACATTGCGTCGACCCTCGCCGGGGAGTTCTCGTACTCGTGGTCGTTCTCGCTGTCGCTCGTGTACCTCGGCCTGCTGATGAAGGCGGTGCGTGACGACCGCAAGTACGCCAAGTGGGCGGCGCTCGCCCTGGCGGCGACCGCTCTCTCCCACGTTCTCACCACGATCGTGGTGATCTTCGCCTCGCTGTTGGTCCTCGCTTGGCGGAAGGGCTTCTGGAAGACAGTCGCCATTTGGTTCTGGGGTTTCGCCATCGCGGCCTTCTGGGCATTGCCCTTGTTGGTGCGAATCGGGCTGACCTCGGACATGGCATGGACACCGCTCAGCCGGTGGGAAGAGATCTTCCCGGTCGAGATGTGGCTCCTCCTGCCGGTGGCGATCCCGGGTGCTATATGGGCCTTGAGGAAGACCGCGAGGGCGGCGCCAATGATCGGCGCAACGCTCCTGCCGATCATCTACTACCCGCTGCCGAATGTTCTGCCCGACCTGTTCCCGGACTTGTTCGACGGCCAACGATGGAAGCTGTGGAACGGCCGGCTCCTTCCGTACTGGTACTTCGGGGTGTCGTTCTTCGCTGCCATCGGCTTCGGTGCCGCGGTGGTGTGGATGTCACGTCGCCTGCCGGGTCGGATATCGAAGTATTGGGCCACGGCAATGTTCGGAGTCGCCTTCGCCGTCGCTGCCGGTCTTGTCGCCGACTCGACCGAGTTCCCGGCCTGGGCGTGGACAATCGTCGCCGGCGTTGGGTTGGTCGTGATCGCGGCGACATTGCTCATGTTGCCGACGGTGAGTACCCGCAACTACCTCACGGCGTCGGCCGTCGCCATCGTCGTCCTGGGGGCTGCTGCCGGGGTGACGTTTGTCGATGGATGGTCCAAGTGGAACTTCGAGGGGTACGAGGCCAAGGAGCCGTGGCCCGAGTATGAGGCCCTGATGGTCGAGCTCGACACCCTTCCCGACGGCAGGGTGATGTGGGAGAACAACAGCGGCCTCAACAAGTACGGAACTCCGATGGCGCCGATGCTGATTCCCTACTGGACCGAAGGATCGCAGAAGTCGATGGAAGGGCTCTTCTTCGAATCTTCGTTGACGACCCCGTTCCACTTCATCAACCACTCGGAGATGTCCTTCAAGTCTTCCAACCCGGTTCCCGGGCTCAAGTACCACTCCTTTGACATGGAACGGGGAATCGAACACATGGATGTCTACGGGGTCGACTACTACGTGTCGTTCACACCCGAGGCGGCCGAGAAGGCCATCGAGATGGAAGAACTCGATCTGATAATGACCACCGAGCCGTTCAACATCTTCAAATTGCCCGAGACGCAGAAGGTTGCCGCCCTGACCTACCTTCCATCCGTCTACGAGGTCCCGGAGCGGGGATTGTTTGCATCATTGACCGGGTCCGAGCAGGTGACCGGGGCCGACGGTGAGCCACTCCCGAGCTTCCACGACATGGCTCTCGAGTGGTACGAGGACATCGACCAGATGCATCGGATGGTGGTTGCCGGAGGCCCGGAGGAGTGGCCGAGGATCGACTCGATCTCGCAGCGTCCCAATGTCGAGCTCGACGTCCCGGCGGACGCTGTCTCCGACATATTGATCGAGGACCACCGCATCTCGTTCTCCACCACCGCAGTCGGGGTGCCCCACATGATCAAGGTGTCCTACTTTCCGAATTGGACCGCAACCGGTGCAGACGGGCCCTGGCGCGCGACGCCGTCTCTCATGGTCGTGGTTCCGACCCAGGAGGACGTCGTGATCGATTTCAACGACACCTGGGCCGAGGCCGGAGGAAAGATCCTCACCCTCGTCGGTGGCTTGATCCTGGTGGTTGCCGGCGGCGCCGCGTGGTTGCGGAAGCGCAACTCGGCGGAGGAACCTCCCAAATCCCTTTCTGGGTAGGTTTTTCCACGGATACCGTGGAAAAACCTACCCAGAACGAAATCCGGTATCGGGGACCCTTAGGCGTCTTCTTCCTTGAGGGTGCGGCGGACGTGGAACATGCCGGCGACGGTTCGAGGGGCACGCTTGATCAGTGACGACTTCGCAGACCTGATCTCCTCGACCACGACGGGCACTTCCACGATGTTGTACCCGGCGCGCTCGGCACGGATGACCAGTTCGGTGTCGTAGAGATCCTTGGTGCTCACCACCCTGGGTGCGAGATCATCGACGAGACGCCTCCGGAATCCCTTCATGCCGTGTGTGTCCGAGACTCCCGAGTCCAGCACCGTGCGCAAGAGAATGTTGAAAACTCTCGTGGCGGTCCGCCTGAGCAGGGGACGCCGATCGTCGGACTCCGGATCGCGCTTGGACCCGATGACGAGATCGACGTCGTCGGGCTGTTCGAGGACCTGGGTGATGAACCTGGCCGAGAAGTAGTCGATGTCGAAGTTGACGACCCAGTCGCCATCCGATTCGAGAAAACCGTGCCTCATCGCTGCCCCGTAGTCCGGTTCCGGAAGCGAGTAGACGTCCACGGGGGATTCCCCGGTGATCTGGCGTGCGAGGTCGGCCGTCCCATCGTTGGAGCCGTTCTCGACGATGAGGATTCGATAGGGCGCGCCGGCCTGCTCCATGGCCTCGATCATTCCAGGCAGGGCCTCGGGAATGAACGACGCCTCGTTGTAGACGGGGACGACGACTGAAATCGTGGTGGACATTGGGTCGGGTGAAGTTACTAGGTCTGTTCCCCGTACACTCCTCGATCCGATGAATCCCGAAACCGCATTCAAGGCCTACGACGTTCGCGGCCGCACCGACACGGGTGAACTGGACGCCGAACTCTACGAGCGGGCTGGTTCGGCACTGGTCGATCTGCTCGAACCGGACGAGATAGCCGTCGGGTACGACTGCCGGGCGACATCCCGAGAGTTCTTCGATGCTCTCGCCCGCGGGATAACTGCCGCCGGATGCGGCGTCATCGATCTCGGCGAGGTTCCGACCGACGCGGTTTACTACTACTCGGGAGCATTCGGTGTCCCGGGCGCCATCATCACGGCGTCGCACAATCCTGCCGAGTACAACGGCCTCAAGCTCTGCCGGGAGGGGGCCGCCCCAATCGGCGCAGAGACCGGGCTGGATCAGATTCGAGACGCTGTGATCGCCGGGGCGGGGACCAGGTCCGAGCGGACCGGATCGATCCGACGCGTGAACCCGGTCGCCGGCTACATCGATCACCTGTTTGCCATCGTCGAAGCTGACACGATCGGCCCGCTGAAGGTCGCAGTGGACGGTGGCAACGGTATGGCAGGAATCGCCGTCAACCGGGTGTTCGATCGAATCGACGCGGAGATCACCGGGCTCTTCCTCGAACCGGACGGCACGTTTCCGAACCACCCGGCCGACCCGCTCGTGCCGGAGAACCTCAATGATCTCAGGGCCCTGATGGCCGAAGGCAGCTACGACATAGGGGTCGCGTTTGATGGAGATGCCGACAGAGCCTTCTTCCTGGACGATGTCGGCGAGCCTCTGAGTGGGAGCACGGTGACATCGTTGATCGCCCGCCGGATGCTGAGCGAGAGCCCGGGCGACTCGATCGTTCACAACCTGATCACGTCGAAAGCCGTCTCAGAGATCGTCTCCGAGAGCGGCGGGACCCCGGTGCGGACGAGAGTCGGGCACAGCTACATCAAGGCGGTGATGGCCGAGACCGGTGCCGTTTTCGGCGGCGAGCATTCGGGCCACTACTACTTCCGGGAGAATTTCAGAGCGGACTCGGGGATGCTGGCGATGCTCGTACTGCTCAGCGTGCTCAGTGAGGACGGTCGAGCCCTGTCGGATCTACGCAAGGAAGTCGAGCGTTACCAATCGTCAGGAGAGATCAATTTCTCGGTCGTTGACAAGGGCAAGGCGATGTCGGATGTGGAGCTGGCCTTTGGCGATGCGACAATCGATCGACTCGATGGCCTGACAGTTGACCTGGGTCGCGAATGGTTCAATCTCCGCCCTTCCAACACGGAGCCATTGCTGCGCCTCAATGTCGAAGCGCCCACGGCCAAACGAGTTGAGCAGCTTGTGGATTTAGTCAGAGAAACCTTGGAGGAAAATTGAGTCTCATCGATCCAACTCTCGCCGAGATCCTGGTTTGCCCCGTCGACAAGGCGGATCTGACCCAGGATGTCGAGGCCTCGCGGCTGGAGTGCACTGAATGTGGCCGGCGGTATCCGGTGAAGGATGGCATCCCGATCATGCTGGTTGCCGAGGCCGAGGGAGGCCGAAGTGACTGACATGCTCGCCCAGATCCAATCATTCGGGGACCAGCTCCGATGGGCCGCGCAACTCAAAGCTCCTGCCATCGGGACTCAGTCCGAGATCTTGTATGTCGGCATGGGTGGTTCCGGTGTTGCCGGCGACTACCTCTCGGCGATGTGCACCGCGACGTCTACTCGCGTCGTTGTCAACAAGGGGTACGGCCCGATCCCTGGTTGGGCCATCAGGCAACGTCCCCTGGTTGTTGCCGCCTCCTATTCGGGGAACACCGAAGAGACCCTCGACTTCGTTCTGGCGGCGCACGAGTCGGGTTTGCCCATCGCAACCGTGACCACCGGCGGAAGGCTGGGGGAGCTGTCTGCGTATTACTCCTGGCCATCCGTCGTCGTGCCCACAGGGATGCAGCCGCGGGCCGCAGCCGGCTACATGATTGGTGCCGTCACCAAGGTGTTCGAAGGGGCTTATGCGATCGACGATCAGCGTCTTTCGTTCGTGGAAGCGGTGGACCTCGCCGATGAGGCGGTCGCCGAAGGAAGCGACAGTTGGGCCCAAGCCACTCAGATTGCCGAGCGGCTCAGCGGGCGCATACCGATCATCTACGGAGGCGGCCCGGTCACCGGCGTCGTCGCCCAGAGGTGGAAGACCCAGATCAACGAGAACGCCAAGATGCCGGCCTGGTCGTCGGTCCTCCCCGAACTCGACCACAACGAGATAACCGGTTGGGAAACCATGCCCGAGATGACCCGGGAGCACATCGCGATCGTCGCCCTTACCGATCGAAGCGATCACGACCGCGTAGGCGCTCGACTTGCCCACACCAGAAGGCTCACCGAAGATGCGGTGCCCTGGGTTGCCGAGGTGACGTCGAGTGGAACATCACTGCTCGCCCGTCTC
This sequence comes from Actinomycetota bacterium, assembly GCA_034658975.1. GTDB lineage: Bacteria > Actinomycetota > Acidimicrobiia > Spongiisociales > ZC4RG35 > SZUA-217. Next base: position 3,938 of record JAYEGJ010000009.1, on the reverse strand, counting down.
GTCTCGTTGACGGTGGTCGGTGACCTCACATCGTGGATGCTCGCCGAGTCGGTTGGGGTTGATCCCGTGCCGGTGGTCACCATCGAAAAACTCAAGAAACTCCTAGCTGAGGACTGAAGGAATGAACTACGACATTGCCAATCCCGAACTCGCCCCGGACGGGGCTCGTCGCATCGAGTGGGCCGGACGGAGAATGCCGGTCCTCGAGAGTGTTCGGGAGCGTTACCGGGAAGAACGGCCTCTCGATGGTTACGTCATTGCTGCATGCCTCCACGTGACCGCCGAGACGGCCAATCTGATGCTTGCCCTTCGCGACGGGGGCGCCGAACCGATCCTCTGCGCATCCAACCCTCTCTCGACTCAGGACGATGTTGCCGCTGCTCTGGTTGCCGAGGGGATTCCCGTCTTCGCTATTCGGGGAGAAGACCCCGACACTTATTACAAGCACATCAACGTTGTCCTCGACCACAAACCCGCCGTCACCATGGACGATGGAGCAGACCTGGCAACGGTGCTGCACACCGACCGGCGTGATCTCGAGGTGATCGGGTCGACCGAGGAGACGACCACAGGGGTGATCAGACTCAGGGCGATGAGTGCCGACGGCACCCTTCGGGTTCCCGTGGTTGCCGTAAACGACAGTGCCACCAAGCACCTGTTCGACAATCACTACGGAACCGGCCAGTCGACACTCGACGGTGTCATCAGGGCCACCAACATTCTCCTCGCCGGCTTGAACATCGTCGTCGTTGGATACGGGGATTGTGGCCAGGGAGTCGCAGACCGGGCCGATGGTCTCGGGGCCAAGGTCACCGTCGTCGAGGTAAACCCCGTTCGCGCTCTCACCGCGGCGATGGACGGGTTCTCAGTCATGACGGCGAGCGACGCCGCGGAGATCGGCGATGTGTTCATCACCGTCACCGGCAACAAGCACGTCCTGCGTCCGGAGCATTTCGCCAAGATGAAGGACGGAGCGATTCTCGCCAACTCGGGTCACTTCGACATCGAATTGGACCTCGAGGCTTTGCGGGCCGAGGCCGTCGGACGACGAAAAGTGAGGGAGCATCTCGAGGAGTTCGACATGCCGGACGGGCGGAAGATCCTGGTCGTGGCCGAAGGCCGGCTCGTCAATCTCAGCGCTGCCGAGGGTCACCCGGCCGATGTGATGGACATGTCATTCTCCAATCAGGCTCTGGCCGCAGAGTTCCTGATCACCAACCAGGAGACCCTGGAGCCCGAGATCTACACCCTGCCCGATGAGATCGACGAGGAGGTCGCCTCGATCAAGCTTGCTCATCTTGGCGGCGGCTTGGAGGTTCTCACCGAAGAGCAGATCTCCTACCTGAGCGGTTGGCAGGAAGGCACCTGATCCCACAATCCTGACAATCTGTCGCTCCCTGTTCCTACGGTCGGGGAGTGCCATGTCAGGTTTGCTTTCGATACCGGACCGGGGCGGTCCTGTGTGATCGCTGTCGCAGGCGTCTGCTGTCTGCCCCGGACAGTCTTCTCCCCGGCGGTGTGCGGCTCATTGCGGCGTTTTCCCACGTCGGTCCCGCCCGGTCGCTCGCCCATGACCTCAAATACCGGGGACTGACCGGGTACGCAGGGCTCGTCGCCGACGCGGTGACCCCCCGATTGCCCAGGCTGCCCCTGGTTCCGATACCCCGCGCCATGACAAGACGGATCAAATACGGCGTTGATCCGTCGACCGAGGTGGCGCAGGCGATAGCTCTTCGAATGGGCGTCCCCGTTTTGCCTCTGCTCAGACCGCCCATTCACACCAGGCGTCGTGCCGGCGGTGACCACGCCGCTCCAGTTCGCCCCTTCGGTCTCCGGGCGAGACCCAACACCCCTGTCCTGGTGGTTGACGACGTGGTGACCACCGGCGCCACGGTCTCCGCGGCGATCCATGCCCTGGGACCAGAAATGGTGGCCGGAGCCGTGTCCGCAAATGCTGCAAACCAAGTGTCTAGTCTCCTGCGACTCGCGCCGATAGACCCTTAGAAACATCCCCGATTCCGTGGACAGGTAATGGCTTCAGTTCTAATTGTTGACGACGCCGAACTCTTCCGTGAGGCGCTCCGAGCTGCCTTCAGCCAGGAAGGCTTCGACGTAGTAGGTGTGGCGGCCGACGCCATGAAAGGAATAGATCTCACTCGGGAATTCGAGCCTGATCTCGTGATGCTCGACCTTCTGATGCCAGGCATGTCGGGTCTCGAGGTGGTCGGAACGATCGTGAAGGCGAGCCCCAAATCGAGGGTTGTGCTTCTGACGGCGAGCGAATCAGCCGAGGACTTGATGGCCGCCGTCAAGGCGGGTGCGTCGGGATACCTCACCAAAGACACACCGCTGCCTCGCTTGGTGTCGGCAATGAACGACGTGCTCGAAGGCGGCGCCGCCATTTCACCGGCGATGGGCGGAAAGCTCTTCACCTCGATGCGGGATCTGCTCCGCCATCACGGCAGTTTGTCTTCGCGACGCACGGAGCTCACCGGACGCGAGGTGGAGATCCTTTCACTGGTTGGCGAAGGGAAGACGTCTCGCGAGATCGCCGATGAGCTGTACATCTCTGAAAACACCGTGCGCAATCATGTGCGCAACATCCTCGACAAGTTGGGAATGAAGTCTCGTTTCGAGGCGGTCAACTGGGCCCACCGGGAAGGACTCATCGAGGTCAGGTGAGGAGTACCAAGTTCCAGCCACCTCGCGGCGGCCCGTTCTGAGGAAAGGTCCTCACCCCCGGTACAATCTGATTCTCTCATGCCCATTCTCCAGAAGGTTCTTCGCGTAGGCGAAGGAAAGACCCTCAAAGAATTCCAGTCGGTCACCACCGCCGTCAACGAGATCGAACCACAGTTCGAGTCGCTGACCGACGACCAACTCGCTGCGAAGACAGTCGAGTTCAAAGAGCGCGCCTCCAGGGGAGAGAGCCTCGACGACCTCCAGGTCGAAGCCTTCGGAGTCGTCCGGGAGGCAGCCAAGAGAGTCCTCGGTCAGCGTCACTACGACGTCCAGGTCGTCGGTGCCGCCGCTCTGCACCGTGGAATGGTCGCCGAGATGAAGACCGGCGAGGGAAAGACCCTCGTTTCCACCATGCCGGCCTATCTCAACTCTCTGGGCGGCCATGGCGTTCACATGGTCACCGTCAACGATTACCTGGCGAGTCGTGACGCCGAATGGATGGGCCACATCTACCACTTCCTCGGGCTCTCGGTGGGCCTGATCCAGAACAACATGGCAACAGCCGACCGGCTCCCTGCGTATCGGTCGGACATCACCTACGGGACCAACAACGAGTTCGGCTTCGACTACCTCCGTGACAACATGGCGATGGCGGCCGAGAACCGCGTGCACCGGGGCTACCACTATGCGATCGTGGACGAGGTCGACTCGATCCTCATCGACGAAGCACGTACTCCCTTGATCATCTCCGGGAGACTCTCCGATTCGGCGAAGTGGTACCGCGACTTCGCCAAGATCGCCAGCCGGCTCAGGGAGAACGTCGATTACGAGGTCGACGAGAAGAAGCGTCAAGTCCTCACCACCGAGGACGGCGTGGACCGGGTCGAACAGATCCTCGGTATCGAGAATCTCTATGACCACGCCGCAGTCGACTTCGTCCACCATCTCGAGACCGCCCTCAAGGCCGAGGCTCTCTACGGCAAGGATGTCGACTATCTCGTGGACCACGGCGAGGTGAAGATCGTCGACGAGTTCACCGGCCGTGTTCTCGAGGGACGTCGCTACTCAGAGGGCTTGCATCAGGCGATCGAGGCCAAAGAGGCCGTGCATATCAAGGAAGAAAACCAGACCCTTGCGACGATCACCCTCCAGAACTACTTCCGTCTCTACGAGAAGCTCGCCGGGATGACAGGAACGGCCGAGACCGAGGCGGCCGAGCTTGCGTCGATCTACGCCCTCGAGGTGCTCGTCATTCC
>JAYEGJ010000008.1:0-3736 GCA_034658975.1 Actinomycetota bacterium | reverse complement strand
CGGCCCCCAAGGGGCCGACGAACCCGAAGCAAGGGGTTGACAAGGTTCGGAGACCCTCGTAGTAGTGCGGCGGTTCGCCGTCGAGGAAAGGACCATGAACATGAGCGACTCCGGTCAATCACCCGTCGAGGAGAGACTCGCCGCCGTGGTCGAGTTGTTGTGCTCCGACCCCTATCTGCCCAGGAACACCGGAGCGAGGGGAGCGGTCGAGGCGGCTTCGTACCTGGCCTCGGAGCTGGAGTCGCTCGGTCTGGAGCCCGCCGGCGAAGAGGGATACCTCCAGGAGATACCGGTGATCAACGGCTCGAACGTGCTCGGCTCGATCCCTGCCAGGTCAGATCGTTGGGTTGTCCTCGCCGCACACTTCGACGCCTGCGGATGGGAGAACCCGGGGGCCAATGACAACGCCGCCGGTGTGGCGGTTGTCCTCGAGTTGGCCCGACGTCTGATCTCTATGGAGCCCGAGCACTCGATTCTGATCGCCCTTTTCGATGCCGAGGAGCCTCCCAACTTCCTCACCCCTGAAATGGGATCGCAGTGGTTTGTGGACCATCCGAGTATCCCGCTGGATCGGATCGACACGATGGTCTGCCTCGACCTGATTGGTCATGCCCTCGGTCCGTCGGTTCTCCCCGACTCGATCCGTGACTCGGTGTTCGTGCTTGGCGCCGAGAAGGGCTCAGGCACACCCCGGCTGTTCGACTCGTTGCCTGATGTGGCCGGCATAGTCCCAAGACGGGTCGACAACTACATCGTTCCCGCGATGAGCGACTACCACGCCTTCATGAACGCATCGATCCCGTTCCTCTTCTACACCTGTGGCCGGAATGGGGACTACCACGAGCCGACGGACACACCCGACAAGCTGGATTACCCCAAGATGGCGAGCCTCGTCGATCACTTGGAGATGCTTGTGACTGCGCTGGCTAGCCGGGATGATCTTCCTGTCTATCTCCGCGATGCAGTCGACGACGCCGCCACCGTGAAGACCGTTTCGGATATGACGGAAGCGTTGAGCCCCTTCGCCAGTGGCGCGTCGCGAGTCGACTCCGTCGTCGGCTCCCTCAAGCAACGTCTGAGCGACAAGGGAGCCCTGACCGACCACGACAGGCGGACCATCGCCTATCTGATCTTCAGCATCGAGGAGTCCCTGGCCTGACGCGACCTGACCCAGGGTGGTGTTGTGGGGTGGGGTTCGCTGTCCGGGTTCGACCCGACGGCCGCTGTGGCAAACCGCTCAGAGGGCTGGTTTGAGGTCCTGGTACATGGGGAAGTGCTTCACATTCCGTGTGAGGAGGTCGGCGCCGTGAACCTCAGCGGTAGCCGCGATCAGGTAATCGATCGACGAGACGCCATCGTGGCTTCTTCGATATTGACGCGCCCACTCCCCGGCCCTGTTGGCGGCTTCGAGTGATACCTCCAGATTTGTCAAGGAGTCGAGCAACTGCCGGATCCGGGAACGTTCGTCAGAGCGCATCCCGGCCAGCAACTCGAACCGCGTCAGCACCGAGCATGCCGCTTGCCCCTTCGAGGATGCGTCGAGGAGGAGGGCAGTCGCATGTTCGTTGCCTCTCAGGTGCTCGATCAGGACGTCGGTATCGAAGAGTTGCATCAGCCCAGACGCTCGAGGGGCGCCTCCCGCCGCCACCGCATCACCTCTCGCAGATCAGCTTCGTCTCTGTCTGCCCACATCCCGGAAGTCCCGATGATGACTTCCTCGGCGGGAGCCCTTGTCTTCGTTATGGCGAGTGCCTCGTCGAGGATGCGGCGGATGAGGCTCGACTTCGATATGCCTTCTTCGCTGGCTCGCCGCCGCAATCTCTCCTGCTGCTCGTCGGTGAGAAAGATGTTCGTACGTTGCATACACCGCAAGCATACACCGCTCACTCGAGAGGTCGCAATACCCTCGACCCCAACCATCTCGCGCCTCGCCCCCACCAAGTCAACACCTCCTGGCTGGAGCCTGGTGGCGACGTGGAGGATCTCTGTGGAATCCCCCAGATTCATTCCCGGTGATCTACTTCAACGGGACGGTCCAGCTCGCTCGCCTATGTGTATCCCACAAGCTTCGTGATCAGCCGTACGGACCGGAGGACGTCGATCCTCAGACCGGCGACGTTCTTGCCACGGTCGATCTTCCTACCCAGGAGTACGTCGATGTCGTGACGGACGGCGGGTGCCTGGCGGCTGGTCTTCCGACTTCGTACCCGATGGATGACAAGGGCAGAGTCATTCCTCATCAAACATGCCGGCCAATCGGAGTTGAGGCGTGGCGCACCGACGAACACGGTATTGCGTGTCGGAGGGCGACGGTCGGTGCAGTTCCCGACGACGAGGAGTTGGCCTGGTTCCAACGGGGTAGCGCACTCACACCGGACAGAACCGTTGGCTTCACCAACTGGTTCTTCGCGCCTGAGCTGGTTTGACGTCAAACCTGGAAACAGGTGGTGTGGTGGTTCAGCTGTCCGTATCGGAGACAGGTCATGCATGGGTCTCCGTGGACTCAGGTCAAACGGTGTGCGTTGCGATCAGCGGCGCCTCGGCTCCGACGATTCCGCTTCGTCTTCTTTGTCGTCGCCGCGCTCGAGGTAGGTGATCAACGACATGTCCGGCTGGCGAGGAGGCCTCGGTGTGGGCTCTTGCTTCTTGGTTTCCGGCTTATCAGTCATCTGGCTGACCTATCGCGATATCAGGTCGATCGCTGCCAACCCGGCTCCAGAAGTCAGGCTGACCAGCGCGAACTTCAGTCTACGTGACTTGAGTTCGAGGACGGATCGGGTCTCGGTCAGCATCACCTCAAACGTATCCAAAAGAGTGAGCTGGGTGAATGCGAGATCGCTGATTGCATAGTCGCCCAGGCGCGTTGCGTCGATTGAGGGGAAGCCGCGTGGCCAGAACGATGCGACGGCCGCCACAGCAGCAAAGGCAGATCCGAGGATGGAGAGAACCCCAAGCGCAGACACCGTGCCATCACCCAGGGCGATCAGGACACCGGCGAACCCGAGCACCAATCCCGCCTTGGCGTCGAGGCTGTCGAAGTGAGACAGCTGGGCTTGGCGCTCCGACTGGTTGATCTGGATCAGCAGATCGCCCCAACGTGAGGTATCGAGTCACCTAGCCAGGCGTTCCAAAAGCTCCCGGTCCCGCTCGAGGAGGCGCTTGGCGCGACTCGTGAAGTCTTCGTCCACACGAACCCGTTCTATCTCGTTCTTCAGGGCGTCGACGATCAGGGCGTTGACGCTTGTGCCTTTGACGCGTGCCACGGTCTCGGCGTCGTCGGCGAGGTCGTCGGGGAGTCGGACGGTTGTCTGTTTCGTCATGGTTGCATGATATCATGATGTCGCGATGAACACAACCAGCCGGAACTCGAACGCCACCTATTTCCCAGTTGGCCCGCACTGCGCTGACCAGAGCTGTTGCATGACCGCGTCAAACCGCGCGACCTGGAAACAGGTGGTGTGGCGGTGCAGAGGCCTGTCGAACCCCATCCCGCCGTGAGCAGGTGTCGTCAAACTGAAATAGCGACTGGGGTTACTGGTCGGTGAGAAGCTCAATCAGCTCCGTTGCGGCAAAGACTCGTCTGGGCCGTCCTTTCCTGCGGCGGGCGAAGGACCTCTCGGTGAGGATGCCGACGTCGGCGAGCCTGACCAGGGCAGTGTGCGCCGTCTGTGGCGTGACCTCGTACCTCTCGGCTACCGACGGTGTATCCACGATCGGATGGGACGGAAGATCGTCG
>JAYEGJ010000007.1:0-3803 GCA_034658975.1 Actinomycetota bacterium | reverse complement strand
CCTCGGTCGCGTCGGTGAGGCCGTCGCCGTCGGTGTCGTCGCCCTCCTCCTGGTTGTCGACCAAGTCCTGGATGGCGATCGCAAACGTCGCAAGAATCGGATCCTTCTCCGAGGCGACCGAGGCCGCCATCACCGGTCAGATGGCGTCTGCAAGCGCGGAGACCGTTCCCAGCACCATCAGTGCGATCTCACTCGACCCGACCAAGGCGGAGTCGGTCTCCGGTGTCACCGATCGCTCGACTGCCAACCGGATGGTGGGCGGGTTGGATTCGGTTGCCATCTCCACCTCGGTTGCCACCGAGAACAGCGAGAAGCTCGAGGCCCAGGAGGGCGCCGGTCTCCTGTTCCTGGAGACGGCAGAAGCCGAGAAGGCGTGGGAGATAGACATTGCCGCCGTTGCCGCTGCCATGGATGTGTCCGAAGAAGAGGCTCTTCGTGCCGTCACCCTCTTCAACGCGAACTGCGCACGCTGTCACACGGCAAGCTTCTCTGCCGGTGTCCCCTTCACTCGCGAGGCCGGATCGGGCGGGTTCGGCCCGGCGCTTTGGGACGGGCGTCCGATCGTCCAGTTCGGGGAAGACGGAGGGGGGACGGACCTTCTCGTCGATTTCCTCCTCAAGGGGTCGGAGTCGGAGAAGCCATACGGACTCAACGGTTTCGGTTCAGGCCGGATGCCCGCTTTTGGGGCGATCTTGTCGCAGACCGACATCGACTTGCTGGCCCTGTACCTTCGTAGCGGCAATCTGGACGGGATGGAGTAGGCATGTTCTTCCGCGAGCTGTTCAGATCGCTGTTCTCGGCGAATCTCTTCGTCACCGGGGTCATCTTGACGGCTGCCGCTTTCCTTCTTTTCTACGGCTCGATCTACCTCTTCAATTACACGAACCTGGGCAAGAAGCTCGGCTTCCTCGTCACCGGCGCCGCCTTGTTCGGCTGGCTGACCATCACGTCGATGCTTTTTGTGATCTATGCCCCTCGCGGTCCCAAGCCGGACAGCATCGAAGGGTTGAACGCCCTGGAGATCCGGGTCATCTCGATCACGTACCTGCTGGTCTCGCTCGTGTTGTTCCTGGCGTTTCTCGTGGCGCTCAACCAGTACGAGGAGTCGCAAGAAGGAACCAAGTACTAGGTACTCGGCTGACGAAGTCAGCCGTAGTAGCTGAGAATCTGCAGTTCGGTTGCGAGGTCGACCTCGCGCACCGCCACGCCCGGAGGCACGGTGACCCGCGTGGGGGCGAAATTGAGGATCGACTTGATCCCGCTCTCGACCAACTTGTTGGTGACTGTTTGCGCGGCCTCCGCAGGGACCGTGAGAATCGCCATGTCGAAGCACCCGATCCTGCAGTCGATTGCCATCTCGTTCAGGTGCTGGATCGTCAGATCGTCGATCTTCTGGCCGATGCGTGAGGGGTCGGCGTCATAGGCGGCGATCACGTCGAACCCGCTCGGGCCGAGACCGTAGTAGCGGGCCAATGCAGTGCCGAGGTTGCCGGCTCCGATGATGGCGACCTGTCGGCGGGTTTCGATCCCGAGTTCCCGTCTGATGCGATCACGCAGCGCAGGAACCGAGTAACCGACACCGCGGGTGCCCTGAAATCCAAGGTCCGACAGGTCACGACGCACGTTTGCAGCGTTGACTCCTGCCGCCTTGGCGAGTGAGTCCGAACTCACGGTGATCTGCGTGCTCCCGAGATCCTCGAGCAGCCTCAGGTAGTGCGGCAGCCTCGAAACGGTCGCCCGCGAAAGCTCGATCATGGATCCGACCATAACGTCGGCTAGGACCCCACCGGCATCTACGCTCCACAATCCAATGCCGAGTCCATCGATCCTCGTCGTCGGTGGCGGTCCCGCCGGATCCGCCGCCGCTCTCTGGCTGGCGCGCGACGGTCACGAGGTGACACTCGTGGAGAAAAAGGAGTATCCCAGGGAGAAGACCTGCGGAGACGCACTGACACCCAGGGCCATCTATCAGCTCGGAGAGATGGGGTTCGACTTCGACGTACCGGAGTTGCACCGAGTCACGGGGTTGAGGTCTTACGCCGGAGACGACCTGATGCTCGAGATGAGCTGGCCCGATCACTCGACGTTCCCGAACTGGGGCGGAGTGATACGTCGCCGCGATCTTGACATGCAGGTGGCGCGTCTCGCCGAGAAGGAGGGGGTCACGGTTCGAGAGGGGACCACGGCTACTCCGGTGATCGAGAACGGCGTTCTGACATCTGTGAGTCTCGTCAACGGGTCTGGGTCCGAGACCGTGGCACCCGATGTGACGATCATTGCCGACGGTTCGATGAACCGATTCGGCCGCGACCTGGGGACAACGCGCCGCAAGGACTATCCCATGGGCCTGGCTGCCCGTGGCTACTACGCCTCGCCCATGTCATCGGACCCGTTTATCGAGAGCCAGCTCGACCTGAGGGACTCGTCCGGTGCAACGATGCCGGGCTACGGATGGGTGTTCCCCCTCGGCGACGGTTCGGTCAACGTTGGAGTGGGGTTGCTTTCCACTTTCAAGCGTTGGAAGCACGTCAACACGACGCACATGATGAACGATTACGTGGCGACCGCTCCCGACCACTGGGAGTTGAGCGAAGAGGGCAGGCTCTCAAAGCCGATGGGTGGCAAGCTCACCATGTCTTTCTCAAAGGGCCCACTGGTCGGATCGAACTGGATCACCATCGGCGACGCTGCCGGGGCCATCAATCCCTGGAACGGCGAGGGTATCTCCTACGCATATGAGACGGGCCGCCTTGCATCGGAGTATGTGGGAGAGGCGATCGGTGCAGGGGACCTCTCACTGTTGAACCGCTACCCGCAGCGCCTCGACGACGAGTACGGGCTGTATTACAAGATGGCCCGCATCTTCGTGAAGCTGATCGGCAACCCATCGGTGATGCGGACCCTTGCCCACGTCGGCCTCCGAAATCGCCCGCTGATGGAGTGGACCCTGAAGGTCATGTCCAATCTGCTGGATGAGGATGAGAAGGACATGGGGGAGCGGGCGTACGACGCCCTGGCAGTGATCGTCAGGAGTCTGCCGACTACCTGACGCCGGGCGGGCGGGCAGATACGCTGTGATCATGGAACACCCGGCCCTCCTCGCCTTCGACGTCAATGAAACCTTGCTCAGCCTCGCGCCGATCAAGACAAGGCTGGAGGAGGTGTTCGGCATGGGTCCACCGGTCGGCGAGTGGTTTGCCCGGATGCTTCATGGCTCTCTTGTCGCCAACCATGTCGACGAGTACCGCTCCTTCGGGGAGATCGGGGTGGAGGCGCTACTCACCGTTGCCTCGAAGAGAAAGATTCCACTCGCCGTCGACGACGCTCAGGAGATCGTCTCTGCAATGGCGGGCCTCCCCCCACATCCTGACGTCAAAGAGGCTATCGAGCGTCTTTCCGCCGCCGGTTTCACGATGGTGACGCTCACCAACGGCTCGACATCGGCGGCCAATGCCCAGGTTGACAATGCCGGGCTTCGTCCCTTCATCAGCCGCGTGATATCGGTGGAAGAGGTGGGCAGGTTCAAGCCTGCACCCGAGCCCTATCTTCACGCGGCAGACCTGATGGGCGTCGCCGTCGGCGAGATGATGCTTGTCGCCGCCCACGATTGGGACTGCGCCGGGGCCGTACATGCAGGAGCCCAAACCGCTTTCGTGAAACGGCCTGGCGTTGCCTGGAGTCTGCCTTCGCCTCCGCCCGAGCTGGTGGTCGAGGACATCGCCGGCCTTGCCGACGTTCTGGTCGCGTCTATCCACTCTTCTGGGTAGGTTTTTCCACGCCAGGCGTGGAAAAACCAAGTACGT
>JAYEGJ010000006.1:0-3888 GCA_034658975.1 Actinomycetota bacterium | reverse complement strand
GGGCTCTCGGGCTTGGGCTGGCGCTGATCGCGGTCTGGCTGCTCAATTTTCTCTGGAGATTCGTCGAGGGGCTCTTCCCCGACGACCTGGTGCGGGTCCATACGTGGATCGGCTACCTGACGCCGTTGGTGTCCATCATCGTGCTCCCGATTCTGTTTGGGCTCATCTTCCAATCCGGGACAGTCATCCGGATTCGCTGGCGGGCCATCTGGTTCGGCGCCTCTTTCACCGCGATCGTGTTCCTGCTTGCCGCCTACGGCATCGGGCTCTACTTCGCGTGGGACGAGGACACTTCGGCCTTCACGGTCGCCGGTTCGGTGTTCGTCGTGTTGTTGATGGCGTTCGTGCTTGCGGGCGTGTTTCTCTTTGGGGCTCAAGTCACCAAGGTCTACGCCGACTACCTGGCAGAGGGTGACGTGATGCAGCCGTCCTTGCGAGAGAGGGCTTTGAGCGAGCCCAACGCAATTGTCGCCGAACCTGCACCGCCTGTGCCGAAGGCCGCGGTTCTCGGGTTTCTCGGCGGGCTCTTCGTGGGATGGCGCCGAACCAAGCGGTAAGGGGTCCCATTGAGCGCTGATCTCGAATAGTCTCCCAATCGTGACCGTTGACATCGCCGGCTTCATTGCCGATCTCAAAGAGCACGCAACCGAACACGGTTTCCACGTGCACGACGAGCGGCACTTCGTTGAGACCTACTCGCTGAGACAGTCCTTCGAGGTGGACGTCCACCCCGAGTCGGGTTGTGGCGGGCCCATCGACCTTCATCTGGCTCTCGACGTCGATCCCAAGGTTGTTCTCTCCCTCCGTGACCGGCTCGAGCAGATGGAGCCCGAGTTCGAGGAGCCCGAAGACGACTACCACCTCGACCTCTATTTCAACTGGGCCGTCCCGCCGCTGATGAGCCCACCCGATCTCTTGATTCTCGCCACGGATCTCGCCGGGATCGGCGGGACGACCCTGGCTGTCGAGGTGTCGGCCATCGATTCGTACGCGGCCGTGACCGACGCTCCCGAACGACGTCTGATGCTTCAAGGCAAGTCGTCGGTGAGCCTCGTCGAGGTTCTCATGGGACGCGAACAGCTTTGCGATGTTCTCGACCTGTCGAGAGACGTGTCCGAGTACCTGGTCGATCGGGTTGCCGGCTGGATGGAGCTTCCGAGTTAGCCGATCAACAGGCTGGCGAGCGCCCAAAGTCCGAGGAGGGCCGTCAGGGTGGCGACTCCGTAGAAGATCGCCATGGTCACGGCCTTCGGCTCGGGACCTTCTCCGCCGGTGTCGGTGAATACCCTTGTCGTCATCGCTGCCGCTGATTGAGCGTCGTCGGGTGACGTCTCGGGCGCGGGTGTGACTCCTCCATTCAACCCGGCTGCAAACAGGGTGGGGTCGTTCGGTATGAATTGAATCGACTCGCTCTCGGCCGTGATGGTGTACATGCCCTCGCCGTTGTGATCGATTGTGTATTCGCCGTCAGGCCATTCGCCGATTTCGGATCCACCGCTCGACATGCGAATTCCGGCTTCCTCGAGATCGAGGATTACCGGTACGCGGTCGTCGTCCAGCGTGACGACTCCATCAAAAATTGAAACTTCGGGCCCCCTGAAGCTCGGCTTCCGACAAGTTAGGCGATTTGGCGGTGGATTGATAGATCCTAAAACGGTACACCTATCGCGTCACACAGGAATCGGGTGAACGCGCCGGCCTTCTTGAAGAGTCGAGCAAGGTCGGCATCGAAGCCCTCCGCCGTCACCTGTTTCTGGGTGAGCTTCGCTCCGGCGATGAAACTCTTGAGCCGGAGATCGTTCGGATAGGGGTGATCGCCCTCGAGCTCCTTCGGAATCCTCTTCAGGGTGTACTCGTCACCACCGTCAAGATCCCAGGTGTCGGCGAAGGTCTTGGACTTGGCCACCTTCCTCCACCGACCGGAGTCGTCATGGATCGCCTGTCGGATATCGCGAGCGACCCTCGCTTCCGGCTTCCAGAGACCGGCGCCGGCGAAGCACGACCCCGGTTCGAGGTGGAGATAAAACCCGGGGGCATGAACGTCCTTGCCGAGAGAGTGCCGGAACTGGATGCCGACGTTGGTCTTGTACGGGGTCTTGTCGGCGGAGAACCGAACGTCGCGATAGGGCCTCATGAGCGAGCCACCCACGGTGCGCGAATCGGCGACGAACTCGGGAGAGATCTTGTCGAGCCGCGACCCGAAGTCGTTGATGAACTCGAGAGCCGGCTCGCGGATCACCCGTATGTAACGTTCCTTGTTCTGTTCCCACCAGGCTTTCTCGTTGTTGGCTTCGAGTTCCCTCAGGAAGTCGAAGGCCCCCTTGGTGAAGTGCTTCTTGGCCATTTGTCATTCCTCTCAGCTGACTGTTTTGGAACCTACGCGCCGGCGGTGACAGAAGGAAGAGGTCTGCGGTGTGTTATACCGACTCGGTCTCGCGTTCGAGCTCTTCCCATGGAGCGCGGAACCCGTCCCGCAGCGCCTGTCGGAACTTGCCGAAGTCGTTCTTGAGGACCCAGATGGCGGCAAGGATGAACACGACGCCCACGCCGATGCGTGCTTGTTCCGACGCCGCGTGCGAGATGACTTCGATCTCGGCCAGATACGACTCGCCCAACTGAGCGGTGAAGAGGGCGAGCATGACCCAAGCCTCCTTTCGGCTCACCGATCGACTGGCGATGATGGCCACGGCGAATATCGACTGCGCTGCTGTCACCCAAAGTTCAATCTGCTGCACGCGATTGAGGGGAAGGCCTCTGAACTCCCTCGCAAAGATCGCAAACACGATCGGAAGCGTCCCTACGAGGAGAGTCCACTGATTGACTTTGGACGAGATCAGGGCGCCGATGCCGGTTCGGGCAGCCAGCCTCCATGCAAAGAGCGTGGCCACCAGCAGCTCCGGTGCCTCGGATGCGAGGGGAGCGAGCCACTTGACGAGGAGGAAGTCACTGATGCCGAGTTCTTCGCCGACCTCGATCAGTGATTCGGCGAACGGTTCGGCCACTACGAGGATCACTCCGGCGGCGAGGATGAATCCGATGTAGTTGATCGTGCGACGCTGGCGACGTGGCAGGGAGCCGATGTAGGCACTCGGTCCGACGAGATGTGGCTCTCCGGCGGAAGCACCGGCAAGACGGATCATGTAGGCGACGTAGATCCCGACGAGAATCGCCGCGTCCCACAAAGTGATCGAGTCCTTGAGGAACAGGGATAGTCCGTAGAGCGAGGCGATCGCGAGATAGGCGATGTCCACCGACTGGGCCTTGGAGAGGCTCACCTCCACAGGTGTCGAGCCTTCGGCCTCGGTGAGCCCGGCATTCATCTTCTTCACCCGCCAGGTCCCGACGAGGATTACAAGAGGCCACCCGAATCCGATCAGCAACTGGTTGGCCCCGGTCATGTTGGCCAGTGCGAGCGGTCCCCATTGGGTGGCCGCACCGGTCTCGGCGAACTCCCGACCGGCGTTGGCCGTGAACACGAAATCGACCGCATACTCCGGGAGAACGGCGATGAGGGCAAGGAAGGCGAGTGCGAGACCCGAACCTACATCGAGCTGAATGACTTCGGCCGCCCAGGACAGGAGGAAGGCGGCACCGATGATGGCCACGCCAAACAGGAATGCCGAAAGGATCGGATCGATGTGCTGACCGCTGAGCTTGAGCAGGACCCCGGGCAATGTCATGACCAACGCGAGGGCCATGAGCCCGATCTGGCGTCCCGGGTGTAGTTCGGTTTTCTCCATGGACGGGCGGGAGTCTAAAGCTAGGAGCCCGCTGAATAATGCATGTCACTCATCTCGAACGACCAGCCATCACCACTCGCGGTGTCCTCGGCTTCACCATTCCGCACCAGGAGTGGCGAAACCTCGTCCTTGCGACTGGCGCGTCTGG
>JAYEGJ010000005.1:0-3905 GCA_034658975.1 Actinomycetota bacterium | reverse complement strand
GACCTGGTGCGCCTTTTCGGTCGTACCGAATGACTACGTTGGTCATATGTCTTTGCTGATCGTTTCGGGACCCTCAAACGCCGGTCCCGGTGAGCGCGAGCAGATGCTCGACGCTGCGGCCCGTCACTTCATGGACAAGAAGATGTCCGGTGATCAGGTGATTCGGATAGACGTGCCGGGTCGTGGGGCGGGTGAGGCCGGTGACGGTTCGATCAGGGCGGAGCTGGAGCCGATGATCCCGATGCTTCAGTCGGGCTCGTTGTTCGGGGAGCCGGAGGGACTGGAACTGGTAGACGCCCAGAACCTCCAGAAGGCGGAGGAGGAGACACTTCTCGAACTGCTCGAGTCAGCCGACATGGCCTCTGTCGAGGTGGTTCTCGTCGCAGCCGGGTCGATCGGGCGCGCCCTCTCGGGTTTCGCCAAGTCGAGTGGGTCGACGGTCTCCGTCAAGAAGATGTGGGAGCGGCAGGCCGGGCAATGGCTGGCCGCGGAGGTCAAGGACCGTGGTCTCGAACTGGACAGAGAGGCGTCAGAGGCATTCCTGAAGAGATTCGGGACGGACACAGCGTCGATGAGTCAGGCTCTCGATCAGCTCAAGGAACTTGCCGGCAAGATCACCGCCGACGTGGTCATGGCCCGGTTCAAGAACCGGCCTGACGAGCCGACCTGGCACATTACCGATGCGATCGGCAGAGGCGACGTGGGCACCGCTCTTCGGCGTCTCTCGGATTTCCTCGTTCACGGCCATCCCCTTGTCTACCTGGCAGCGTTGGAAGCGGATCTCAAGAAACGTTCCCTTGCGGCGGCCGCACCGGACGAGGAAACGTTCAAGGAGTGGGTGGGTGGCCGCTCCTCCGATCGGCAGTTGTCTCGCCTGTGGTCGAACCGGGGGAGAGTCAGGGAGTCGTCTCTGCGCCGCGCCCAAGAGGCGCTGGTGAGAGCCGATCGCACGATGAAGACCATGCCCGAAGAGGTCCATCGGGTAACTCTGGAGCGACTCACCGTCGCCATGTGTCGCTGGTACGGGTAAAGACGTACAGCGGACCTAAAGCATCCGGCCCGGCACGTCCTTCCGGCTGGGTAGGAAGGCGCCCATGACCGGGCGGATCTTCACCCTGGAGTCCACGGCGCGGATGCCCTTCCCAGGTTCCAGTACTTTCACCGGGTTCAGGTCCATCTCGGCTATCTCCGGAAGGTCGTCGATCATGGCGGAAATCCTGAGGAGAAGGTCGTGAACGGCATCGACATCTCCGGCCGCGGTCCCTCGATACCCTGATAGCAAACGAGACGATTTCGGCTCCTCGATCATCTCCCAGGCGTCGACATCCGACAGCGGATTGATCCGGAACGCAACGTCCTGAAGCAGCTCCACGTAGATGCCACCCAGACCGAATACCACCAGCGGGCCGAACGTGGGGTCTTCGGTCATGCCGACGATCACCTCGTGGCCTTCCGGCACAAACTCCTGGACGACGACCCCTTGGGCATCATCGACTACTCCGGTGACCTGCCGGAATGCCGCCCGGACGGCGTCCTCGCCGCGTACATCGAGAACCACGCCGCCAATATCGGACTTGTGTTGGGCGGAGTCGGACACGACCTTGAGAACAACCGACTCGAGCCCTTCGGCAGCCGCCACGGCCTCGTCCTCGGTGGCCGCAGCCCTTGTCTGGGCCGAGTCGACGCCATAGGCCTCGAACAACTGGTTGCGCTCATCTGAGTCGAGCCAACCGCCGTCACCGCCGGTGCGTTTGAGCGCTGCCCTGATGGCCGCTTCGCCTGCGGTCCGGTCGATGTTCTCCGGACGGATGTGCGTGCCCTCGGGCTTGTTGCGCCACTCGGAGTAGCTGGCCGCGGTGGCTAGGGCCTGGGCTGCTGACTCCGGATAGGGGTAGGCGGGCACCCGGCGGCCGTCTTCCATCTTGGGAGCCGAGTCGGACCCACCCATCAGAACTGTCATCAAAGTCTTGTCGGCGGCGGCCTCGGCGGAGAAGGCCCTCTCCATAGCCTCGATGACGGTGTCGGACCCCTCGGGTGTGGTGGGGATGTGGATTGCGATGATCGAGTCGATCTCGTCGGAATCGATGAGGTGCCCCAAACACGCCTCGTATTCCTCGGGACCGGCCGAGGCGACCATGCCACCGCTGGAAACAACGGAGGGGCGGTCATCGACATGGACACCGGCGACGAGCTGTTGGAGCTACCCGGCGGACTGAGCACGCTGAGTCCGGATGGGTCCCTCGTCCTGACCAGGAACGACCCTCTTGAGCCGTGGGACGTGGCCCGTCAACAGAAGCTCAGAGAGTTCAAGGCGAACTTCTCGGTGGCATGGTTCAGTCCGACGGGTTCCAAGGTCGTCGGCTCAACCGGAGGCGGACGGATCCTGGTCTTCGATCTGGAGTTCGGTGATCTTCTCTTCGAAATGAGAGGTCGTGGGAGCGCCGCAGTGAGAATCCAGATGACGGACGACGAGAGCCGGATCGCCACGTTCGGAGGAGACGGCTCGGCCGTATGGGACATCGCGTCACCTCTGCTCTCAACGATGGGTTCCGTTGAGTTCCCCGCAAGCCTGGAGGGCGAACCCGCCTTCTTCGGGCTTGTTGGGTCCTTCATCTCATCCGAGTATCTCGTGACCAACCGGTTGGTGTATGCCGGGGCACGGTCGATCATCGAAGACATACCAACGACCACCGGGTACGACGAGACAACGGTCTTCGATCTGGAGACCGGCGAGGTGATCAACTCGTACCCGGGATTGCTCCTCGCGGTTGTACCCGGAGGTGACACCGTGGCTCTGCAGAGATCCGGACCGCTGAAGGAACTGACGGCATCTGAGACGGCCGGACAGGCACCCCCAGGCGCGTACCTCCCCTATGAGCGGGTTGTTATCACCGACCTGGTGACCGGTGAGCTGATCATGGAACTCGAAGGACTCTGCCTCTGGTACGACGGACCTCCCTCGTCTCTCGATTTCGTCGAGACCGAAGAGTGTGTCGGCTACCCAGGACCGTGGAGGGAGTATGTCAACAACGCCCGTTTCTCATCGGATGGGTCGCTGCTTGCCATGGCCGGGAAGACCGGTCGATTCGCAGTCTGGGCCGTGGAAACCGGCAAGATGATCTGGAGCAGGGATACCGAAGACGGGATGGATGGAGCCCTGACCCTCTTTGATGCCAATGTGGCCTTCTCCCCGGATGATCAACACTTGGTCATCTCGCTGTTCAATGGCGTCGACGGCCTCGAGCAACCCGGCATCATCGAGGTGCGTGAGGTTGGCTCGCCCGACGTGGTGGTGGCCAAATTCCGGACAGATGTGGGAGGGCCGTCGAAGATGGAGTTCACACCAGATGGAAGGCTTCTGGTGCTCAACGATCAGGCCCTCAATGTGATCGTCGTGGACACTGAGGACTGGGAGCGTGTCCACACGCTCAGTGGTCAGCAAGGCGTCTACTTCCCCGACATCGCAGTCGATCCAACAGGGCGGTTCGTGGCCACGGCCGGCAGGGACGGCGTATCCATCGTGCGGAACCTGGAGACCGGCGAGGAGGTGCAGCGCTTCACTGCTCCGAGGACACCTTTCGGGCTGAGAAACGTCGAGTGGGTTGACGAGACGACTCTGATGCTTGGCACTCGACCCTGGGCCGTGTTGGTGACCCTCGACCCGGCCACGTTGGTGGAGACTGCTCGCAGCAAGCTCACACGATCCTTCACCGACGAAGAGTGTGTCACCTACAACATCGACCCCTGTTCCACCCTCGAGGAGATGAAGACCGGGTCGTAACGCGAATCGATTCAGCCCAGTCGGAGTTCGACGAATCCGGCAGCCGCGAAGTCTCCGTCGAAGGCCAGGGCGGTGTCAATCCGCGAGTTGATCATGACCTGGAAGCTGGTGGCGTCGACAAACG
>JAYEGJ010000004.1:0-4000 GCA_034658975.1 Actinomycetota bacterium | reverse complement strand
CAGATGGCGAGCATCCCCAGGCCTCTTCTCACCCTCATCCTCGGAGCGGTCCAGCGCATCATCGGCCACCGATTCGATGCATTCGCTCCTCGGAGTCGCATCGCCCTCGTCACCGCTCCGGTGATGCTCGTTCATGGCGAGGCCGACGAGGTAGTCCCGATCAGCAATCTCTACGAGCTATCTACAGCCCAGCCCTCCGCCGAGGTACTGGTGGTGGCTGATGGTGGTCACAGTGACCTGGCGCCCTTTGAGGCCCGCGTCGGTGGAATCACCGGCTTTCTGGACCGGCACCTGCGCTCAGGCTCCGAGTCGGCGATGGAGGTCGATTGACATCCACGCTGAGGGAGCGAGAAGAGAGGCGAGTTGAGCGAGCTCGAGGCCATCGACCCGATCAAGCGTTTCCTCGGGACTGATATGGGCACAATCACCCGCTAGCGACGTCAGTTGACAAAGGCTGACGTGGCTGTGTGCCATCTGATAGGCCATCTCCTGCAACGTCTCGGGATCGATCGCCCGAAGGGCCTCCTCCACTTCATGAAGGGTGGTCACTTGCATCGGCATCTCCTTATCGGTTCAACTGTGAGGGTCCGCCATCGGGGAGAGCGTTGGTAGGGGCATTCGTCCCGACCGTGACAACATGAAGGTCAGTATTCGATCGTTTGGCTCGCGGCCGAGATCGTGACGTAGGGTCGGTTCCCTCCGGGTCAGCAGCATGAAAGGGAGAGTGTTGAATGTTTGAGGCGTTCTTTGGGGGCTCGGAGGGGCAGGTCTTCTATCGGCGGTGGGATCCGGAAGAGCCTGCCGTTCGAATCGTTCTCATCGTGCACGGGTATGCGGAGCATGGGGGCCGCTATGACCATGTCGCCAAGGCCCTCACCGCAAAGGGAGCCGTGGTGTACGCCCAGGATCACATCGGGCATGGTCGATCTGACGGTGAGCGGGCTCTGATCACCGATTTCGAGCACGTCGTCGACGACTTGCACGGTCTCGCCGGGATAGCCATGAAGGAACATGCCGGGTTGCCGCTGGCGCTGGTCGGCCACTCGATGGGCGGCTTGCTGACGGCGCGTTTCGCCCAACGTTGGCCCGACGAGGTGGCCGGTGTGGCTTTCTGCGGGGCTGTCATCGGGGATTGGGATTGGGCCCGGGACGTGCTGGCTGAGCCTGATCTCCCCTTCGTTTCATTCGACCCGGCGGCGCTGTCCCGTGATCCGTTGGTCGGCGAGTCCTACGCCACCGATCCGCTGGTGTATCACGGCCAGTACAAGCGGGGTCTTCTCGAGGCCGAGGTGGTTGCCCTGGATCGCTTTCAACGAGACATCGACCGGATCACCATGCCGGTGCTGCTGCTGCACGGGACCGACGACCCCTTCGTTCCCTATGAGCGGTCCCTTCAGGCGGCCCGAGACATGCCAACAGATGACGTCGAGGTCCACGTGTATGAGGGTGCTCGACACGAAGTGCTCAACGAGACGAATCGTGACGAGGTCATGGGGCACCTCACCGCTTGGACGCAAAGGATTTCGCCGGGTTGACGGCGTGGCAGGTTGTGCCGATCAGATATTAGAGAGTATCCTCTAAAACATGGCCCGACCCGCCAAATACTCGACAGACGTGATCCTGGACGCGGCGCGCGACATCGTGGTCGACGCAGGGCCCTCCGCCCTGACTGTTACTGCAGTGACCGAAAGGCTCGATGCTCCGAGCGGTTCGATCTATCACCGGTTCGGTGGACGCGACCAACTGGCAGCCTCCCTGTGGGTTCGATGCGTCGATCGCTTTCAGCAGGGTTACCTCGAACGCCTGGCCGTGCCAGATCCTCTCGAGGCGTCACTGGGAGCGGCGTCCCATGTGGTGACCTTCAGCCGAGCCCATCTCGGTGAGGCACGTCTGCTGATGGTCTTCCGCAGCCAGGATCTCATACATGCAGCGTGGCCAGAGGATCTACGCAGGGCAAACCTCGACTTACAGCGAAGGCTGGAGAAGGCGATCGGGCGTCTTCAGTCCGCCTTCGGGGCCACCGAACCTGCCACACGCCATCGCATCAGGTTCGCTGTCGTCGACATGCCGTACGCGGCCGTGCGGCCGGCTCTCGTCGCCGGTAAGCCCCCTCCACCTTCAGCGGATGCTCTCGTGATCGAGATCGTGGAACACCTGCTTCGACCTTTACTCCAGTGAATCCGAGAGGAGATATGCCATGCCAACATCCCCGTCCATGATCGACTGGTCCGCCGCAAGGGACATGTTCAGGCGAGCATTCCGTTCTTCTCTTCACTTCTCCATTGCCACCGTCGATGAGGACGGCCTGCCCCATGTCTCCCCGATTGGATCTGTTCTACTGACCGAGCCGGGTCATGGGATCTTCTTCGACATGTTTACTTCACAGTTGGGTCAAAATCTCGAAGTCGATCCTCGGGTGTGTGTGTTGGCTGTCGACAGCGGCAAGTTCTTCTGGTTGAAGTCGCTTGCGCGAGGGCGGTTCGCGGCTCCGCCGGCCCTGAGGCTCGTCGGCACGGCGGGCCCACTCCGTCCCGCCACCAAAGCGGAACAGGAGCGCTGGCTACGCCGTGTGCGCCCTGTCCGGAGACTTGTTGGCCACGGGCTTCTCTGGGGCGATTTCTCCCAGGTCCGGGATCTCGACTTCCATCGGGCGATTCCGGTTCACCTTGGGGCCACCACCCGGCATCTTGGGCATCCAATGGTGCCCGCAGTCAGGGGAGATGGAATTGACTGACGGCGCGACCCCGGCGACGCCGGGTGCGCGCGTGAACAAAGGCGAACAGGATTACCGCCGCAACTTCTCGGCTGGCTTGGTCCATGCGGTGTTCCTCCAGGCGTCAACGGCCTTCTCGAGCATCCACACGGTGCTTCCCTCTTTCGTGGCGACGCTCACCGGTTCGACATTCGCGGTGGGGTTGATGGCCAGTGTTCAGGGAATCGCCCACGCCGTGGCAAGCTTGTGGTCACCGAGCGTCCGATGAGCCCTTCAGTGTCGCTTGCCTGGATGCAGGCGTGGCTGGTTGACTCGCCGCCGTGCACGCAGCCACCGATTCACAGCCGCATTCTCTGATCTCAGCCAGCATCTCGATCATCGTGTCGAGACGGTTGCGCCGTTCGGTCAGTTCGGCGAGTTTGTGGTCAACGAGGTTTTGCCAGCCGACACGATCTTCATCGAGGATCGAGCGGATCTCTTGAAGGGAGAATCCGACCTCTTGTGCCCGTCGAACGAAGTTCACCCGTCCCACCGCGGCTAGGTCGAAGCGACGTTTCCCACCCACACGCCCGACCGCGGTGATCATCCCGATCTCGTCGTAGTAGCGCACGGCCGAGACCGCTACACCCGTCCGTCTCGCGACGTCGCCGATTGGCAAGAGTCTGGAGGCCGTGCTCATGGTCGACCGACCCCTGTGAACGCCTCGATCACAGGCTTCGCGTTGGGATGATCGGATGTGATCTCGAGCCGTACTCCGTCCCGATCGTTCTTCGTCGTGATGGTCAGGAAGCTGCAGCATGACCTTTCGCGACGGGCGAGATCCTCGACGATGTCGGCCATCCCGACGGGAAACGTCATGACAGCCCCGCCGTCGATTGGGTCCGAGGCAAGGGCGTTCGCCCGAAGATCGGCCCACTCGGTTCCCTGGTTGGCGACGTCCACACTCGACAGCGTGCAGGCGAGCGGTTGGTGAAATGTGTCCATGGGGAGAACCCTACGACCTCGAGTCAACTTGAGGTCAAGAGGTTTTTCGAGGATTCCTGTCGCCGTGCGGAAAACCGCTCTCGCCTCGGCCTGCCTGAGCGGAGCTACCTAACCTCGGCTGGGATGACGTGCACTCGTGGGATCGTGGCTGAGTGCTCTAGCCACAGACGTTGGCGATGTTCAGGACGAGGCAGGGACGTTTGTGGCAAGGACGCAGGACGAAGGCGCACCCGTCCGTTCGTCGAGGACGAGGACACAGCCAGGGGCGTCACTGGCCGTCCTGAACGCGGCAAACGTTGGTGG
>JAYEGJ010000003.1:0-4064 GCA_034658975.1 Actinomycetota bacterium | reverse complement strand
GGCGGAATAATCGACCTCGAACACGGTGTGATGGTCGGCGAGCGCATCAAGTTGGACACGCCCCAGCCTTCCAGTCCGGCCGCCATGGGCGAAGCGGTGGCGACGATCGTTCGCGGCTTCGAATACAGCGGGCCGATCGGTGTCGGCTTCCCCGCGGTCGTAGCCGACGGCGTGGTCGGAACGGCGATGAACATCGACAGGGAATGGATCGGTACCGATGTCGTCGAGGTCTTTGGCTCCGCTACCGGCCTTGAGGTGGCTGTCGTCAACGACGCCGACGCTGCCGCCTTGTGCGAGGCCCGTTACGGCGTTGCTCGAGATCGAAGCGGACTGGTGATTGTGCTCACCTTCGGGACCGGGATCGGAAGCGGCTTCCTGGTCGATGGGGAGCTGGTTTCCAATGTCGAACTGGGGATGCTCGAACTCGAGGGGCATTCGCCGGCCGAGACTTTCTTTTCGGCAAAGGCACGTTCACGTGAGGATCTCTCTTGGGGGGAGTGGGGATCCCGGGTCAATCGCTTTCTAACCCACGTGACCAGGGTGTTCTCGCCGGAGCTCATCGCCGTGGGTGGTGGGGTTGCCCGCAAGTGGGACAAGTGGGAAGAGCACATTGACCTAACATTGCCGGTGGTGAGGGCCGAACGCGCCAACAACGCCGGCATCGTCGGGGCGGCGACAATCGTCGGCTGACGGCCAGCTACCGCGAAAGCCCCAAGCCGCCGACTCTCTCGACGAACCCTCGCATTGCATTGACCCCTTGAGCCGGCACCCTTCCTACGGCGCTAGGGCCTAACTGCCGACCTCATGCTTGAACGAGATCTTCACTTTGGCTCGATAAGCGACAACGCTCCCATCTTCGAGCTGCATATCCAGGTCAGTCACTTCGGCGATCCGAAGATCACGAAGTGTTGCCGAGGCAGCCTCCACGGCCGACTTGGCGGCCTCCTCCCAGGACGAAGGGCTGGTACCGACCAGTTCAATCACCTTGTAAACAGCCAACATGCCTCCTTGTTGCGTGACTGGTCATGAATCTACGCTCATGACAGGTCAGATGCGCTGCTCAAGGCCGCCGCCGTTAGGGCCGGCAGATGTGGCCAGAGCACTAGCGGCCGAAGGCTACGAATAGGTCGGCCGAGACTGCCGGGACTCGGACGTCGATAACGGTTCCGTGGTCGTCGTGCTTTTCCTCGATCACTTCACCGACACGGTGGGCGGCGGCAACGATGTCACCGCGGTCGTAGGGGATGCTCAGCGATAGCGTGACCATCTGGCGCTTGATCGCGTCGACCAACTTGTTGAGCAAACCGTCGAGGCCGAGTTGCTCCAAGGCGGAGATCATGACGGCGTCCGGGTAGAGGTTCCGCATCCGATCGAGCTGGGTCTCATTGAGGGCGTCGATCTTGTTGACCACCAGGATCTCGGGGACATCAGCAGCGCCGATCTCGGAGAGCACTTCTCGTACCGCTCCGATCTGACCGGCGGTGTCTTCATCGGACCCGTCGACCAGGTGAAGGAGTAGGTCTGCCTGGGCCGCCTCGGCGAGCGTCGATTGGAATGACTCGACGAGCCCATGGGGAAGTCGGCGCACAAAACCGACCGTGTCAGAAAGGAGCACGTTGCGCTTGTCGGGAAGAGTCAGGCGCCGCACCGCAGGGTCGAGCGTGGCGAAGAGCCTGTCCTCGACGAGAACCCCGGCATCGGTCAGAGAATTGAGGAGGGTCGACTTCCCGGAGTTGGTGTAGCCGACGATTGCAACCTGAGGGATGTTGGCGCGTCTCCGCTGCTTCCGTTGTGTCTCCCGGTGGCCGGCAGCCTGCTTCAGCTCGCGCTCGAGCTTCGAGATCCGCTGCTGGATTCGGCGGCGGTCCGTTTCTAGCTTGGTCTCGCCGGGGCCGCGGGTCCCGATTCCGCCAGCCTGCTGGGAGAGGCTCGTGCCCTGGCCGCGGAGGCGGGGGAGGTTGTATCTGAGGAGAGCCAGTTCCACTTGAAGCGCACCGACCTTGGACGTGGCGTGCTGGGCGAATATGTCGAGGATGAGCGCCTCCCGGTCGACGACGTCGCAATGGAATGTCGACTGGAGATTCCTCTGCTGGGCAGGGGTCAGGGGATGGTCGAACACCACGACATCGATGTCCATGGCGGTCGTCAGGTTGGCCAGCTCCGATGCCTTCCCCGAGCCGATGTACATGGCCGGATCTATTCGATCGCGCTTCACCAGTTCCCGGTCGACCGGATCGGATCCGGCGGTATCGGTGAGGAGAGTCAGCTCGTCGAGGGAGCGCTCTTCTTCTGCGGTCGTCATGCCCGGGAGCTGCACCCCGATCAGGAAGGCGCGCTGGACTGCGACCTCGAGGTCGGTGACTGTTGCCGTGAGACGGCGGCGACGTCGGGATGCGTGTTCTTGTGTCATGCGGGCGACCGATGATGACTGATCGCGGAGAGAGGTGCGGGGGATTTTCTAGAGATATTGGCCCTCGTCGCCGACATGCTCGATCTCTTCCTCGGCGATGATCTGAGATTCGCGTACGGCGACCACGGGTTGGCCGGTGGGAGGCCAGATGAATCTCCATGCGCCGGTCGGAACGGCCCAGAATCTCTGCCCGGTCTGGACGTCGACCAGGACGAGCGCGTCATTGCCGTCCTTGGTGCCGACCGGCACCAGCAAGCCTGACTTGGTCGTTGCTTCCTCAGGTGGCTGGCCGACACGCCAGCCGCCCATGACCTTGTATCCGTTGTCCTGGTAGATGGGAAGATTCGTATCGAGCATGTACTGAAGATTCTCGCAGGAACAGGCGGCAACGGCTACCCCAGGATTGGGTCTGGAAACCTCAGGTAGTTAGACCCAGATACGGGTCTAACTACCTCGAGAAAGAACGCGGACGGGGTACGTACGATGTTTCTGAAGGCGTTTAGTGCCGGATACGGGTCCAGGAACCTGAGGTAATTGGACCCACTCCCGTTTCTTGGGTGAACGGGTTGCGGATAGGCTCGGTGGATGTCCACCACAAAGCGCTTCTCCGAGGCTCTCGAGTATCACGAGAAACCGCGTCCGGGGAAGGTGGAAGTCCGCTCCACCAAGCCAACCGCCACCCAGTCCGACCTCAGCCTCGCCTACTCACCCGGTGTCGCCGAGCCCTGTCTGGTCATCGCCGACGATCCGGACGCCGCCTTCCGCTACACGAACAAGGGCAACCTCGTCGCCGTTGTCTCCAACGGGACCGCAGTCCTCGGTCTCGGCAACATCGGGGCCCTGGCCGGCAAGCCGGTGATGGAGGGCAAGGGAGTCCTGTTCAAGAGGTTTGCCGATATCGACGTGTTCGATCTCGAAATCGATGCTCCCGATCCCGAGGACGTGATCCGGTTTTGTGAGTTGCTCGCCCCCACGGTGGGGGGGATCAACCTCGAGGACATCAAGGCTCCCGAGTGCTTCTACATCGAAGAAACCCTCAAGGAACGTCTCGATATCCCGGTCTTTCACGACGATCAGCATGGGACGGCGATCATCGGGGGAGCGGCGTTCTTGAACGCCCTCGATATCACCGGCAGGGAGATCTCCGAGACCAAGGTCGTCTTTGCCGGCGCCGGAGCGGCCGGTGTGGCCTCGGCGCGGTTCTTCATCGAGTTGGGCGTCGACCCGGCCAACGTCGTCATGGTTGATTCGAGAGGCGTCATCCACAGCGGCCGGGAGGACCTCAACGAGATCAAACAGCAATTCGTCGTGGATACCGACGCACGCAGCCTTGAAGATGCCCTGGTCGGAGCCGACGCGTTCGTAGGGGTGTCCGTGGCCAACACCGTCAGCAAGGACATGGTGCGGTCGATGGCCGACGACCCGATCGTCTTCGCCCTGGCCAATCCGGATCCGGAGATCACCTATCCCGATGCCAAGGCGGCCCGTGATGATGTGATCATGGCCACCGGCCGAAGCGACTATCCCAACCAGGTGAACAACGTCCTCGGCTTTCCTTTCATCTTCAGGGGAGCCCTCGATGTTCGTGCCCGCGCCGTATCCGAGGGGATGAAAATCGCGGCGGCCCGAGCCCTGGCCGAGCTGGCTCGTGAAC
>JAYEGJ010000002.1:0-18520 GCA_034658975.1 Actinomycetota bacterium | reverse complement strand
AAGCGCATAGGGATAACGGGCGACATTGATACCCGCGTTGAGGGCGTCGGCCCGGCCGCCGTTGATCTTGTCGAGGACGGTGATGTCAACCGCACCGCGTCCCCGGTAGATTCCCCGGATTCTGGCTGTTTCGATGTCGGGTCGATAGGGAACTCGGACGAGCTCGAGGTGGAATGCCTCGATCAGCCTTCCGAGTGTGTTGTCCTTGGAGCCGTCGTTGACAATCACAATCTCGATTCTCGGGTATCGAACGATCGAGATGGATTTGATCGAGTCGACTATCCCGGCCTCCTCGTTGAACGCAGGGATGATTATCGAAAGGGGAGGCGTCAGGCGACTGGAGAGCATCTCATCGATCCGGGCGAAGCGATCCCGGGCGTGGCCCCTTCTCAGGGCGCGGGCAGAGAGCACGGAGAGGAAGACCAGGTATGCCTGGCTCGCGATGAAGTAGGCCAGGGTTGCATAGCCGACCCAGCGCAGAACATCCAAGATCATGCCGGTACCTCCACTACCGCTTCTACGTAGGCGAGGAGTTTCTCGTCGAGGGCCGTGGTCTCTCCCACGGCTTGCCTATCCCGGGCTGCTTCGAGGTCTCCCCGGTCTGCCAGAGCCTCGGCCGCGGCATCCCCGGCATACGGGTCTGGTCCGTCGATGGCGGCATACAAGCTGTCGCTGCCACCAGGCAACTTGGCGAGGGCAGCTGCCGCGTTGCGCCGTACCCACCAATTCGCATCGCACATGGCGCGGGCAAGGATGGGCGCGGAGGACGGATCCCCAACCGTGCCCAAACCTGTCGCCACTTTTGCTCTGACCCGCCAGTCCGGCGAGTCCGACTTCCTCTGCAGAGGGGCGATCACCGCAGGGCCTCCGAGGATCCCGAGGGCCTCGATGACGGCTATCTCGACCTCGGGGTTCTCCGCCTCTTCGAGAACTTCCAACAACGGTGTGACAGCCTGACTGTCGCCAATCGTCGCCAGCGTTTTCACAGCCGTGACCGGGCCATAGGTCTCGAAGGGGTGGTTCACCCTCACGTAGGTCGTCAGCGGCGCTGTCGCCTTCCCCCCAAACCCGACGAGTGTGTCGGCGAATCGAGCTCGCAGCCATGGCGTCTCGACTTCCAGGCGATTGACGATGCCATCGATCGCTGGCGTCCATTGCATGCGGCCAAGACCTCGCGCCGCCTGTAGTCGGACCTCGGCCTCGTGATCGCTGAGGTGGTCCATGAGCACGCGTGCCGATGACCCATCTCCCAACTCAGCGAGAGCTACCGCCGCTCTCAGCCTCTGCCCCCTTGACCGGCCTCGTCGGAGTCGGTGCATCAGCTCGGTGATGATCCCATAGCGTGAAGCGATGTCACCGAGAGTCGTCAACTCGGGCCCCACGACGGTCCTGCGGACATCAATGAGAGCGTCGAGAAAGGCGGGGTCGGTAGCAGCGTCCCGACCGAGGGGATCTGCGCAGTTCTCGAAGGCTAGATGTCGGCTGAGAACGGTCACGTAATGTGAACGCCGCCGGTCGTAGTCGACCGTTCGACGGCGATGAACAGTCTTCAGCGTGATCAGACCTGCCACGAGGACTGCGTTGACGCCAAAGACGACCAGGGCAAAGAGTTCGACAGTATGAAACCCGCTCATGAGTATCTACGAAGATCTTCGGCACGGCGCAGGGGTTTGTTGAGGCCTTCGAGCGGGGTTCAGGTATCCAGTCTCTGCTTGATCCGGACGAGAAGTTCGGGGAGCCGGAACGGTTTTCGGACGTAGTCGATGGCCCCCATCTCGAAGCTGTCAACGACGAACCGATCGTCATCGACTCCCGAGAGCATGATCACCTTGTGCTCCACTCCTTCATTGCGCCACTTCTGGATCACCTCCAGGCCAAGAAGTCCAGGCATCAATTGATCCAGGACGACGAGATCGAAGTCGCCGGTCTTCCCAGCCTCGTAGGTCTCGACTCCATCTTTTGCAGTCTCTACGTCGTAGCCGCTTGTTTGCAGTGCGACGGTCAGCAGTGAGGTCACTGTCTCCGAGTCATCGGCTATGAGTATCCGCGGTGTCATCGGTCTCCTCGAGACTCCTCAGGTCTTGATCGACCTGGCCCCCATGTACGCCATTACGAACCCCGCGTATGTGGCCAAGGCCCCGAGTATCGATGTGAGATCCTCATATGCCTCAAAGCGGAGGTCGTCGACAATGGTGAAGACCCCCATGACCGCGATCGCGTATCCGATCGCTTTCATGAGAACCGGAAGCGTGTTGACCTTCTCGACAGCTTCACGATTCAGCCGGGGAAGGATGGCGGCACCAGCTGCAAGGAGCAGCACGACCCACGTTACGAAGTATTCCCTGGCGATGACTTCGAAGATGATCCAGGAGACGAGCAATACGATGCCGGCAACTGCCACCAGACCTTCGCCGGAGGTGAAATTGCTGGACGCTGCCGGTGCCTCCTCGGTGGTTTGCTCAACCGTCTCCTCGGCTTGTTCGTGCGGCTCGGAGGCGTGAGTTTCGTCGGTCATGTCACCTCTTCTATGTCTGCGGACATGTATGACTCTATTGACCACGGCTACGGCTCGTCGGTTACCACTTGTGAATCGAACACATGTTCGATATGGTGGAGTGCCCGAGTTCGGGGTTTGATTGGAGTCGTCTTGGGCATCGAAGGTGTCAATCACATCGACATCGCAGCTCCCCGTCTGCAAAGACGAGAAGAGGGTTTGCTGCATCTCAAGCCTGGTCGGATCACCGAGTTGGTCGGTGTGCCCGGCACCGGGCTGACCCGTCTTGGGCTGAAACTCCTTGCGGAGCATTCCAGGGTCGCGCCGGTGGTGATTGTCGACACGAGAGGTTGGATCTCTCCTGAGGCAGCCTGGGAAACGGGTGTGCTCTCAGAGAAGCTGGTAATTGTTCGATGTGACGACCCTGTTCTCTGGCCAAAGGTGACAGCAGCTCTTCTCGAAGGAGTGAGGGCCATTTACGCAGAAGTGCCAAATCGGATAAGGGATCACGACCTCCGTCGCCTCGCCGCACTGGCTCGGGCACGGAAGGTGGCAGTTGCTTTTCGATCGATGGGGAGCGGGCTACCGACCGGTATCGCTCACCTCCGTCTTCGGGCGCTCGGGGTCACCTGGGAAGGCGCCGACAACGGACACGGAAGATTGAAGCGACGTCGTTTGGTTCTCGAGGCGTCGGGAAAGGGTGCAGCCGGCGTTACCCGGCGTTTCGAGGTGGAGGATGAAGGTACGGACTCTGTGCGTGTGGTTTCCGATGTGGTCGTTGACCAGGCCAGACGCGCCGTCGGGTGAGCCGCTTCTCGTAGTAGACGATCGGGTCACCGGGGCAACAGAAGAAGTCCTTGCTGCGGGTGTCGGTCTCGGGATGCCCAAACGTGAGGCTGAAGCGCTTGCTCCTTTCGCGACTGTGCTCGCTCGCGATGTCGGGGACGAGACGAGAAGATTCGAGCCCGTTGTCCAGTTGATCGAAGATCTCGTTCCCCGTGTCGAGGTCGTTACGCCCGGTCTCGTGTTTGTGCCCGTTGCTGGTGCGGTGCGGTTCTACGGCGGAGAGCAGTTCCTTGCCGAGCACATTGACAAAGAGGTCGACAAGTTGTTTGGACGGCGTCGCGGAGGCGAGGCGCATATTGGCGTTGCCGACGGCCCCTTTGCGGCCCGGTGGGCCGCTGCCACCACAATCCCTGGCACACCTTTGATTGTGGCAGACACGATCTCGTTTCTGTCGGGGCTTGATCTGACCTCTCTCCGGGAGGCGATGGGTGGCGACGAGATGATCGACACCTTTCGCTGGCTGGGCATAATGACTCTCGGCGACCTGGCCCGTCTGCCGAGAGACACTCTCGCGTCGCGTTTCGGCAACCCCGGAATCCTTGCCCATCGTCTGGCCTCCGGTGAAGACCGAGGTGTCGATCCGCGTGACATACGTCCCGAACTCGGAGTCGAGATGTCCTTCGAGGATCCTCTCGTTCATCTCGATGCCGTGGCGTTCGCTGGTCGAACCCTTGCCGAGCGTCTCCTGAAGGCTCTTCGCGAAGGAGGCGTCTTACCTCACACGGTGCACATCACGGTCGATGCAGCACACGGTCCGTCGCGCACGAGGATCTGGCGTTCGGGCGACCCCTTTACCGAGAAGGCGCTTGCTGACCGTGTTTGGTGGCAGCTGAGGGCTTGGGTCGAGACGGCCGGTGTTCCCGGGGGGATCATCGGGTTGAGCATCACACCATCCGACCTGTCCAGCGAGGGAAGACAGCTCGGTCTGCTCAACGACGAGTCGTCGATCATCGAAGCGGAGCGTGCTCTTGCCAGGGCCCAGGCACTTCTCGGGCCTGAGAAGGTTCTTCAAGGAAGGGCGCAGGGCGGTCGAATGCCCGGGGAGAGGGTCATGTGGTCCCGATGGGGGGAGACGCCGGCTACCGAGGAAAGGGACAGAGATGCACCCTGGCCGGGAGCGACTCCTGCGCCGAGCCCCGCCCTGGTCCCAGCCCAGAGCGAGAAGGTCGAAGTGGAGTGGGATGGCGGAATGCCCGTGCGCATACGTCTCGGGTCGCGATGGGAGCCTGTCCTGACATGGAGCGGGCCATGGCGACTGAGCGGGCGTTGGTGGATGGATGAACGGGATGCGGACCGCTATCAGCTCGTGACGTCGGTCGGTGCGTTTCTATGTGTCGTATCGGAGGAGGGCACCTTCATGGCTGGTGTCTATGACTAGCGGCACCCCCACTTTTCGAGTCTGACGCCGCTCACATATCCTCACATATGGGTGAGTGTGAGGGGACTAGTCCCAGTGCGTTTGCTGGGAATAGCACCCAACCCGAACGCCCTCAGAGCCGATAAGGAAACAACCGACCTCCCAACCATCAGAGAAGGCTCTCCATCCGTAGGGCCTTCTCTGGTCTGGGGGTTCGCACGGCGTGATCGGGCGGGGTCCGTAGTCTGAAACCATGGCCGATCCCTTCCCCACTCCCGACATGGCCCTTACCCATATTCTGGTCGTTGCGGATGTCAGAAGGTCGAACCGCTGGTATCAGGGGGTGCTGGGCGCTGCGCCGTACCGCGAATACGGGACATCAGCGGTGCTTTCTTTCAACGGCGTGTGGCTGCTTTTGGTCGAGGGAGGAGATCCGACAGCAGACAAGCCCGACGTCACGTTTGCGCCGCCCGACAAGATGAAGGTCAGTCACTCTTTCACGGTTCGCGTTGAAGACTGTCACGCCAGCTACGAAACGCTCAAGGGGCGAGGTGCCGAGTTCCTGACCCCGCCCTATGACTGGGGCGGCGAGATCCGATGCTTCTTTGCCGATCCCGACGGTCACCTCTGGGAAATCAGCCAAGTCACAGCCTGAGCTCGCGCATAACACGCTCTTCTGCTTTGTCCGTGGGTCATTGCAGCACTCAACGTCCACCACTCAGGTGAACCCGGTCAACCCCCGTGCTCAGGCCCACCTCGCCTACGGGGCCGATATCACCGCGAATGTCCCGGTGCCGGTTGCAATCAGCGAGCCGTCGCCGTCACGGACATGTGACTCGAGATGAACGATCTTGCGACCCGGACGAATCACCGAGGCGCCCGCCTCCAGCCGTCCTGAGCCGGCCGGGCGGAGAAAGCGGATATGGATCTCGATCGACGCGCAGAATTGTCCCTCTCCCAGTGAGGTCATGGTTGCCTTGCCCATGGCTGTGTCGATCATCGTGAACATGACACCACCGTGGACTACGCCGTTGGGGTTGAGGAGGTTCTCGGTTACCTCGACTCGGGTGATGGCGTGACCGGGTTCGATGTCATCGATGTCCATCCCGATGAAGCTGCGCAATGGGAAGTGCTCGTACTCGGATTGGTCACGAGCTGACTTGGCCAACCTCGCCTCCCAAGTCTCGGACACGGCCAGAGATCAGTTCGTAGATCTCGTCGCGCAATGCCCCCGTGTCGGAGTGCTCCATCCCCGTGGTCTCGATCGGGGCGTCGACGATCAATGTCACCGCACCGCCCCTGACCCAGGGTGTCCCCGGCGGCATCGCCTCATAGGTTCCATGGATGGTCAGGGGGAGAACCGGCAGTTGGGCGGCTATTGCCATGGTAAAGGCGCCCTTCTTGAACCGCTTCATGACGCCATTGCGCGGTCGGGTGCCTTCGGCGTAGATGATGAGAGAGCGTTTCTTGGCGATGAGCTCCTTTGCCTGAGTGTTCACCTGCCTATGAACGGCCCCCCTCGCGCTGCGATCGACTTCGATGATGCCGACCGACCTCATCCCCTTGGCGAAGATCGGAATCTTGAAGAGCTCCTTCTTGGCCAGGTATCTGATCGGCAGTCTCACCGCCAGGAAGCAGGCCATGATGTCGAGAGTGGAGATGTGATTCGCCACCACCACATAGGAACGATCGGGGTCGACGTTCTCCTGACCCTCGATGGTGAGCTTGGTTCCGGAGGCAAGGATCCATATGCGACTCCAGGTTCGGATGAGTCTCTCGATCCAGGGGCTGGTGTCGTTGATGGAGGCGACGATGATCACTGCCGTGGCGATAACGATGGTCGCAAGGACGCCGATGACCCATGTCGCCACCGATCTGAACCCCACGAGTACCCAACGCATTGGGGTGAGAGTAGTTGTCATCCATTTACCCTGACCCGGTGGACAAGCAAGACGTAAGAGGTCGGGTCAGAGCATTGGGCCCGGTGGACCCGGGACAATCGCTTCTCGTGGTCTCGGGGCTGTTTAGTTGGATGTCAGGCCGATTGCCCGGGACGGCTTCGGCCTTTCTGCCACTGGCCGACGAGGTGGACCTAACCCCGCTGTTCGAACGTCTTCCCGGATGGCGATGGGTCCTTCCCCGCGTGGAAGAGGACGGGAATCTCACATTCAGGGACCGTGACCTGCCTCTCGAGCGGCATGCCTACGGAATGGATCAACCGGTCGACAGCGGGCAGCCGATCCCGGTCCGTGAGATCGATGTTTTGCTGGTTCCTGGCATCGCATTCGACATGACCGGGGCCCGGTTGGGGCGAGGCGGCGGCTTCTACGACAGGGTCCTCGAGGATCGACGGGGCGACGCCGTGGCGATTGGGGTGTCCACCAGCGACCGTGTCTTCGATCGTGTGCCTGCGTTGCCCCATGATCAGCCGGTGCAATGGCTGGCCACCGAGGCCGGTGTCGGTGAATGTGGTTAGACCAGAGGCTTCAGAACCCGCCACGTGATATCGGCCCAGCGTGCATGGCCTGCGGCATTGACGTGGAAAAGGTCGGGCGACCACAGACTCAGGTCGGCGGTCCACATGTCACGGTTGTCGTTTCGGTGGGGGACGACGGTCGTGCCGTGACGCCGGGCGATCTCCCAGTGAGCGCGGTCGAACTTGAGTGAACGTCTTGTCATGAGCGTGCTCAGCGGGGGATAGAGGCGGGGGATCGTGCCCAGGTCGCCCACACCGGAATGGAGCACTGTCGCCCCGGTGTCGGCGAGTTCCGCGATCAGGCGATCGAGGCTCGAGACGAACTTCCGAATCGGAACGCCCTTGATGGCGTCGTTGGCCCCTACGGATACGAAGACGATGTCGGGTCCGAAGAGGATGGCTTCCTCCAACTGATCGAAGACCAGGTCGTGGGCCATGGAGCCCCCGACTGCGAAGGACTTCAGATCGACGTAGTGAGTCTCGGCCAGGCGCTCGGCTACCAGGCTCACCCAAATCTCCTCGGGTCCGGCAACGCCCGGCGCCGTCACGGAGGAATCACCGAGAACGGCAACGCGCAGACTCGGTTTGTCCGGATGTCCGAATTCGCCCGACGGATCGAACTCCTCGAGAGAGGGGGAGGGGCGGAGCACGGCGTAGGCCGCCTCCAGTCCAACGAGGGCGGTGCCCACAAAGACACCGCGTTTAATCAGCCGGCGTAGCATTCGATCAGTTTGGCAGCGGAAAGCCGTGTTCAGTCGTTTGCTGCCGCCTGTTCGATCCTTGCCTTGAGCCCAAACCGGCCCTTGGTTTCGGTCAAATCAACGACCGCTCCGACCGCATTCGAGAACGCGGACGGATCATCCGGGAAGAACTCGAATTGATCGCCGTCGATGCTGAGATCGAAGCGATAAATCGATGTTCTCTCGGCGTGGATCTTCGGCAAGGGCCACGAGCCGATTTGGGTCCGGCCTGCTGAGACACGGAACCGGTCGTCGCTGATGTCGATAACGACACCGCTCGGCTGAAGATGCGATCCTTGAAGTCGCCCTGTGTATTGAGCCATCCCACCAATCAATCTAGTGGGCATTCACAGAAGGGGAACAGGCAAACGGTACCAATTCGGCAGTACAGTGGGACTAGTCCCCCGGACCCAGAATCATGACAAACGCGCTCGAATCCAGACCGAATCTGAACCACAAGGTCAGATTTGTCACAGCCACGACCTTGTTCGATGGCCACGATGCCTCGATAAACATCTTCAGGAGAATTCTTCAGGCGGCCGGGGCCGAGGTCATCCACCTTGGTCACAATCGCAGCGGGGTAGACATCGTCGAGGCGGCAATAGACGAAGACGTCCAAGCCATTGCCGTCACCTCCTATCAGGGCGGCCACATGGAGTTCTACCGCTATCTCCGGGACCTCCTCGTGGAGCGTGATGCAGACCACATTCGCCTCTTCGGAGGCGGTGGAGGGACCATCCTTCCCTGGGAAGGGCGGGAACTGGAGGAGTATGGGATCACTCGCATCTACTCCCCGGACGACGGCCGCCAACTGGGCCTGGTCGGCATGGTGCACGACATGCTGGAGCGCTCGGACTTCGCCACCGGAGAACTCGATGACGAGTTCGATCCGGCCGACGTGAGAGCCGAAGACCGCCAGGCCGTCGCGACGTTGATCTCCGCAGCCGAGAACTATGGCGAGAAGTACGAGGACATCTTCGAGCAGGTCAGCGGTCTCGCGCTTCAGTCTTCTGCGCCGGTCATCGGAATCACGGGGACCGGAGGATCGGGCAAATCGAGCCTCGTCGACGAGATGGTCCGCCGCTTGCTCCTCGACTTCCCGGGACTGCGTCTGGCCATCATCTCGGTCGATCCTTCTAAGCGGAAGTCGGGCGGCGCCTTGCTCGGTGACCGAATCCGAATGAATTCCCTACCCCACGACCGTGTGTACATGAGGTCGCTGGCAACGAGACAGGCCAATCTCGCTCTCTCGCCGCATGTCCACCAGGCCGTCGACATCCTCAAAGCGGCGGGCTTCGACCTCGTCATCCTCGAAACCTCCGGGATCGGCCAGTCCGATACCGAGATCGTGGACCAATCCGACATGGCGATGTACGTGATGACGCCTGAGTACGGCGCTGCCACCCAACTCGAAAAGATCGACATGCTGGACTTCGCCGACCTGGTGGCGATCAACAAGGCCGATAAAGAGGGAGCTCTCGACGCTCTGCGTGACGTTCGCAAGCAATACCG
This sequence comes from Actinomycetota bacterium, assembly GCA_034658975.1. Lineage (GTDB taxonomy): Bacteria > Actinomycetota > Acidimicrobiia > Spongiisociales > ZC4RG35 > SZUA-217. The sequence goes on along the minus strand of JAYEGJ010000002.1, from coordinate 9,095 downwards.
ACGCAATCAGGAACTCTTCGAGGGCGATGATGACTCCTTGCCGGTACATCTCACGGTGGCCTCGGACTTCAACGATCCGGGCACCAATCGGTTCTACGAGGCGTTCGTCACCCGCTTGCAGGCGTGGGGGATGGACTTGAAGTCATCTCTTGGTCTTCCGATGGAGGACGAAGCCAAGACCCATGTGATTCCTCCGGAGCGAAGCAGGTACTTGGCCGAGATCGTCGACCAGGTTCGTCGCTACAACAAGGACGCCACCCGCCGCGCCGATGCGGCCGATCGCCTGTACCGGCTGAGCGGAGCGGCCGACGCCACCGAGTCTGACCTATCTGTCGAGATCGCAGTGGCCCAGTCGGAGGTCGGAGCCGAAGGCCTCAAGGCGTTGGAGCGATGGGATGGGCTGGTCGCCGAATACTCGGGTGAGGAGTTCATCTATCACGTTCGCGGACGTGAGATCCGGGTGCCGCTTCACCACGAGACTCTCTCCCACACGCGCATTCCGCTGGTGGCCTTGCCCCACTATCGGTCCTGGGGCGATCGGCTCGAGTGGTTGGCTCAGGAGAACGTGCCCGGCGAGTTCCCCTTTGCGGCCGGCGTCTTCCCGTTCAAACGGTCGGAAGAGGATCCAACACGGATGTTCGCCGGGGAGGGCCCGCCGGAGCAGACAAACGCTAGGTTTCACTACCTTGCCGCCGGGATGCCGTCGAAACGTCTTTCCACGGCCTTCGACTCGGTCACCCTGTATGGCGAGGACCCACATGAGCGCCCCGACATCTACGGGAAGGTGGGGAACTCAGGAGTCTCCATTGCGACTCTCGACGACGCCAAGAAGCTGTATTCGGGCTTTGATCTGAGCGACCCTTCGACGTCGGTCTCGATGACCATCAACGGCCCCGCACCGATGATCCTCGCCTTCTTCATGAACACTGCGATTGACCAGGCATGCGAGCGGTATGTGACAGATAACGATCTTTGGGACGAGGTGCAGCCCAAGGTCGACGCGATTGCCGGCGAAGGCCGAGCCTCCTACGTGGGCGACCTGCCCGCCGGCAACGACGGGCTCGGTCTGAGGCTCCTCGGTGTCAGTGGCGACCAGATCCTTCCGCCTGATGTCTACAAAAGGCTCAAGGCCGAGACTATCTCCAGAGTCCGGGGAACGGTCCAAGCCGACATCCTCAAGGAGGACCAGGCCCAGAACACGTGCATCTTCTCCACCGAGTTCGCCCTGAGGATGATGGGAGATATCCAGCAGTACTTCGTTGCCAACGATGTTCGCAACTTCTATTCGGTCTCGATCAGCGGCTATCACATGGCCGAGGCCGGGGCCAACCCCATCACCCAGCTTGCGTTCACGCTCGCCAACGGATTCACCTATGTCGAGAACTACCTGGCGCGGGGGATGGACATCGACGATTTTGCTCCGAACCTGTCCTACTTCTTCTCCAACGGGATCGACGCCGAATACGCGGTGATCGGGAGGGTGGCCCGCCGAATATGGGCCAAAGCCATCAAATACCTGTATGGCGGCAATGAACGTTCTCAGAAGCTGAAATACCACATCCAGACGTCGGGCCGCTCGCTGCATGCCCAGGAGATCGGGTTCAACGACATCCGCACGACCCTCCAGGCCCTCTACGCGATCTACGACAACACCAACAGCCTCCACACCAACGCCTACGACGAGGCCCTCACCACCCCAACCGAGGAATCTGTCCGGCGGGCTCTGGCGATCCAGATGATCATCAACCGCGAGCTCGGTCTGGCGAAGAACGAGAACCCGATGCAGGGCAGCTTCATCATCTCCGAGCTGACCGATCTGGTTGAAGAGGCGGTCCTCATCGAGTTCGAGCGGATCAACAGCCGGGGAGGCGTGCTGGGCGCGATGGAGCGTCAATACCAGCGAACCAAGATCCAGGAGGAGTCGCTCTACTACGAGCAGCAGAAGGAATCGGGGGAGTACCCGATCGTTGGCGTGAACACGTTCCTCTCCAAGGACGGCTCGCCTTTCGAGATGCCAAACGAGCTGATCCGGTCGAGGGATCAGGACAAGGAGCGTCAGATCTCCAGTCTTCGAGCCTTCCAGGCCCGTAACTCCGATGTCGCCGAGGGGTCGCTGGCAGCGCTTCAAGAAACCGCGGTACACGGCAAGAACGTGTTCGAACAGCTCATGGAGACGGCCAAGGTCGCCTCGCTGGGCCAGATGAGCAGAGCCCTTTACGACGTTGGTGGGCAGTACCGGCGCAACATGTAGCCCGGTCTTCATGGATTCTGTTGGGCCGCCAACCCTGCTGAGAGGGCCTGGAGGCCCACCAGATGTGCGCAGATGGTGAGCGCTGGCTGCGGATTCCGCTCAGCCCGGCATTACCCTCGCTGCTTCGACAGCCCCATGGAAACACCTTGACCCGAAACATCCCCGACAAGCCAACTCTCGATGGGCTCGAGGCCAAGTGGGACTCCCGATGGGAGTCCGCGGGCACCTACCGATTCGACCGGACCAAGACCCGTGAGGAGATCTTCTCCATCGATACTCCGCCACCAACGGTCTCGGGGTCTCTCCACATGGGGTCGGTTTTCGGATACGTGCAGACCGACGCCCACGCCCGCTACCGACGAATGGCCGGCAACGAGGTCTTCTATCCGATGGGCTGGGATGACAACGGGCTTCCCACCGAGCGCCGCGTCCAGAACTACTACGGCGTCCGGTGCGATGCCGGGCTTCCCTTTGATCCCGACTTCACACCACCGACCGAGGCCCACGACCCACCGGTCTCAGTCAGCCGGCGTAACTTCATCGATCTTTGCCATGTGCTGACCGCCGAAGATGAGAAGGTTTTCGAGGACTTATGGCGGGTCATTGGGCTGTCAGTCGACTGGACCCAGACCTACGCCACCATCGACCATCACAGTCGGCGGACATCACAGAAAGCCTTCCTCCGCAACCTGGAACGCGGCGAGGCCTATTCACAGGAAGCACCGGTCCTGTGGGATGTTGACTTCCAGACGGCTATAGCTCAGGCCGAGTTGGAGGACCGGGAGAAGGGCGGCTCCTATCACAAGATCGCGTTCCGCCGTCAGGATGGGTCGCCGCTCTACATCGAAACCAGCCGTCCCGAGCTGATCTGTTCCTGTGTTGCGCTGGTCGCCCATCCCGACGACGACCGATACGGGGAGCTCTTCGGCTCAACCGTGTCGTCACCGCTGTTCGGCGTCGAGCTTCCCGTGGTTGCCCACGAGTTGGCTGAACCCGAGAAAGGCACCGGGGTCGCCATGATCTGCACCTTTGGCGACACCACCGACGTCATCTGGTGGCGAGAACTCGATCTACCGACACGATCGGTCATCCAGCACAACGGGAGATTCCAGTCCGAGATGCCCGAATGGCTCGATGGTGACGGGGCCACGGTTTACTCCGAGTTGGCCGGGCTCTTCCCCAACCAGGCTCGACGGAAGATGGCGGAACTGTTGGCCGAGTCGGGTGACCTCGATGGAGAGCCACGCCAGATCATGCACCCGGTCAAGTTCTATGAGAAGGGCGACCGGCCCCTGGAGATCATCACCAGCCGGCAGTGGTACATCCGCAACGGCGCACGTGATGACGATCTACGCAAGGAGATGTTGGGCAGGGGCGAAGAGTTGAACTGGGTTCCCGACTTCATGGGCGTCCGCTACCAGCATTGGGTCGACGGCCTCAATGGGGACTGGCTGATCTCACGTCAAAGGTTTTTCGGGGTGCCAATTCCGGTCTGGTACCCGGTCAAGGCGGCCGGTGAGGTCGACTACGACAACCCCATTGTTCCCGCCGAGGCCCAACTCCCGATCGACCCATCATCTGAGGTGCCGGCCGGGTACGACGAGAGCGGGCGTGGTCGGCCCGGCGGATTCGTCGGAGACCCCGACATCATGGACACCTGGGCCACTTCCTCGCTCACACCTCAAATCGCAGGCCACTGGGACGACGACCCCGATCTGTTTGGGCGGGTCTTCCCCATGGACATACGTCCGCAGGGACCCGACATCATCCGCACGTGGTTGTTCGCAACCACGGTGAGAGCCCACTTCGAGCATGGTGTGCTGCCCTGGCACACCGGCACGATCAACGGCTGGATCCTCGACCCGGATCGGAAGAAGATGTCCAAGTCGGTTGGCAATGTGGTGACGCCGATGCCCTTCATTGAGGAGGTCGGCGCCGAGGCTGTCCGCTACTGGGCATGCAACGGCCGCCCGGGGACCGATACGGCAATCGACCTCGGCGTGATGAAGATCGGGCGCCGCCTCGCAATCAAGATTCTCAACGCCTCGCGGTTTGCCCTCAGCTTCTCCGAATCCGATGTCGACCCTTCGACTATCACCGAATCACTGGACAAGTCGATGCTGGGGGAGCTATCCGAAGTGGTCGAGCAGGCTACGAATGCCTTCGAGCGCTATGACTACGCCCGGGCCCTCGAGGTCACCGAGCGCTCCTTCTGGAATTGGACCGATGACTATCTGGAACTGGTCAAGACACGAGCCTATGGCGAAGGACCCGGGGCCGAGTCGGCCCATGCCGCCCTTCAATTTGGTCTCAGCGTATTCCTCCGCCTATTCGCGCCGTTCCTGCCATTCGTGACGGAAGAGGTCTGGAGTTGGTGGAAGGAGGGTTCGGTGCATCGGGCTGTCTGGCCATCCGCTGCCGAACTGGCCGATTACACCGGAGATGCCGATGTGCTGGCAATCACCAGTCAGGTGCTTGGCGTGGTGCGACGGACGAAGTCAGACGCCAAGGTGTCAATGAGAGCCGAAGTCGATCGGATCAGTGTCATTGGCAGCGAGCATCAGATTCGGCTCGTCAAAGATGGGGAGTCTGACCTTCGGGAGGCTGCTCGGGCCTCTGCGATCGATTATTCCGAAGGCGAGTTCGCCGTCGAGGCCGAGCTGACCAGTTCGTAGACAGCGTGCTGGCAACGTCGATGACCAAGGAGAGATAGTGAAGCGTGAGGTAGATGTCGTGGTGCTCGGGCTGGGGACTGCGGGCGAGGATCTCGCTCTTCAGCTTCTCGATTCGGGTTTGGAGGTTGCCGGAGTCGAGTCCCAACTCCTCGGTGGCGAGTGCCCTTATTGGGCCTGCATCCCATCGAAGGCGATGGTCCGGTCGTCCAATCTGGTTCAAGAGGCGCGACGCATGAACGGGGTGGCGGGGACTTCGGATGTGACGCCCGACTGGGGTCTCGTCGCGGGTCGGGTTCGCGAGCAGATCACCGGGGATTGGGACGACTCATTCGCCGTTGCCCGTTTCGAAGGCAAGGGCGGGATCTTTGCCCGCGGATGGGGTCGTCTCACCGGCCCGAAGACGGTCTCAGTGGATGACGACAGCTTCACCGGCCGCAAAGGCATCGTCGTAGCCACCGGTTCCAAGCCATTCATTCCACCGGTCCCGGGTCTCGCCGATGTCAACTACTGGACAACACACGAGGCGATTGCCGCAGATCCTCTTCCCGATTCGCTGATCATCCTCGGAGGGGGTGCTGTTGCTTGTGAGCTGGGCCAGGTGTTTGCCCGGTTCGGTTGCGACGTGACCATCATCGAGGGCACCGATCGTCTCCTCTCCCACGAGGAGCCGGAGGCGTCCGAGGTCATCGAAGCCGTGTTCGCAGCCGAGGGAATCGCAGTTGTCACCGGTGAGCATGCCGCGTCGGTATCACAGGGCGCCGACGGAATCGAGGTGCGCACCGAGGGTGGACACTCGATCACGGCTTCCCGTCTGCTCGTAGCCACCGGCCGGACGGTCGATCTCTCTTCCCTCGGTCTCGAGGAGATCGGACTGGACGGATCCTCCCGGTTCATAGAGGTTGACGATCGTATGAGGGCTGCGGACGGAGTCTGGGCGATAGGGGACATCACCGGAAAGATGATGCTCACTCACGTTGGCGTCTATCAGTCGTCAATCGTCGTCGAGGACCTCCTGGGCAAAGAGCCGAAGACACCTGACTTCGAGGCGATGCCAAGGGTCACCTTCTCCGACCCGGAGGTTGCTTCGGTCGGACTGACCGAGGCCATGGCCCGGGAGCGGGGGATCGACGTTGGAACCGCGCTCAAGCAGGTGCCGGCAACATTCAGAGGCTGGTTGCATACGGTCGGTAACGAGGGAGTCGTCAAACTGATTGTCGACAGGTCACGCGATGTTCTCGTCGGTGCGACCGTGGTGGGCCCAACCGCCGGCGAAGTGCTCGGCCTGCTCACCCTGGCGGTGCATGAGGGAACGTCGCTCGAGCGTCTGCGCAACATGATCTACGCCTTTCCCACCTTTCACGGTGGAATCGGCGAGGCGCTGGGCGCCTTCGGCCGGGGAACCGGAAGGATCGTCGACCCGGATTACGACGAGAACGCCTACCTCGGCTGAGTAGTGGCCCGCTGAACATGTCACGTTGGAACTGTCTGGCGGTACCTTTCTGAGGTGTCTGTGGGGTCTACTGCACCATCAAGCCTGTGGCAACGTCTGCTCGTAGTCAGCGGCCTCGCCGCTGCTGCCTTCGTAGCACCCGTGCTCGATATCTACGGGCGCAACCCGGAAGTGTTCGTGGCCAATCGGACCAGTCCTCTCGAGATCGTCTTGTTCGGCCTCATCGTCACTCTGATCATCCCCTTTGTCTCGCTCGTGGTGTTGTACATCGAAGACCGGATCGGTGGTCGTGCTCCGACGATCGCATACACGACCCTTGTTGTTGTCCTGGCGGTCGGCACCGGACTGGTTGTGTCGCGTCAGGTGTTTACGGACTCGAGTTGGGCAGCGTTGGCGCTGACAGCGGCAGTAGCCGTCCTCGTCGTCTATCTGGTGAAGCGCTTCGAGCCGATTCTCGTGTGGTTCGCCATCGCCCTGCCACTGGTGTTCGTGATGTTCATCGTGACGTCCGGTTCGGCGGGATTGATATGGACCGGTCCGGAGGCGTCGTCCAGCGCCTTTGAGATCGAGACCCCGGCACCCATCGTGATGATCCAACTCGATGAGTTCCCGACGGCGTCTCTGATGGACATCAACGGGGAAGTGAACGAGACCCTCTTTCCGAACTTCGCCCGTCTGGCAAACCAGGGAACCTGGTACCGCAACGCCATAGCCAACTCGATCGCCACCACTCAGAGCGTCCCGGCGATCTTGACAGGCATAGCCGGCGAGAAGGGGATGAGCCCGTCTTCGGTCGATTATCCGGACAACCTCTTCACGATGCTCGGCGGGGCCTATGAGATGCATGTCATCGAATGGGTCGCCGACCTGTGTCCGGAGGACATCTGTCCCGAGTACGCAGGCCGGGCGCCGGCCCGCTTCAGCTCGCTTCTTGGAGACGTGGCAGTCGTCTACGGGCATCTGGCTCTTCCACCGGCTCTGAGGGAGAACCTGCCCTCCATAGACAATGCTTGGAAGGGCTTTCTCGGCCAGGACGACAGGCCTGGGGGATCTCAGATCGAAATAGAGGGCCTGCCGGTCCCCGATGACGGCAGCCGGGTGAGGTGGGCAGATTGGATTCAGCGGATCGTGAACGGGATCGACGCCGGCGGGCCGCCCACCTTCAGCTACGCCCATGTCCCGGCACCACACGTTCCTTGGGAGACGAACCCGTCGGGGACGCATTACGAGCGGCCCGAGGAGTACACCGAGGTCGAAGGTGTCGAAGGGAACGGTCGCTGGGGCCCGGCGGAATCTCCGACTCTTCTTGGCTTCCAGCGTCACCTCTATCAGCTCGGCTTCCTGGACGCGATGATCGGGCGGATCTTCGACAAGCTCGACAGCACCGGTACATGGGACGAGACAATGATCGTGATCGTTGCCGACCATGGGGCCTCATTCGTGCCCGGCGAGCACCGGCGATGGCCATATGAGAACAACCGGGCCGATCTCTATCGAGTGCCGATGTTCGTCAAGTATCCGGGTCAACAGATCGGCTCCACCGAAGACACACCCACCTACGGGTTCGATTTGGTGCCAACCATCGTCGACGTGCTCGGCATCGACACCGACTGGGAATTCGACGGGCTGTCTCTGGCCTCGATCAACGGGATCGAGAGGCCTCACGAGCCGATCTGGTGGTGCTGCAACGGTGACGGTGTCTCCACCGACCTCTCTGCCCTAATGGATCAGGTCGAGGCCAATTTCGCCCGTATCCCGGATCAGGGGAGTTGGCTATCGGTGGCTGGTGTCGGTCCTCATGGCGGTCTGGTCGGGCAACCGGTGACCTCGCTTGGCGTGACTCAGGTCAACGACCTTCGGTGGTCTCTCGATCGAGGGGCAGACCTGGCTGAAGCCGACATCGAGTCCGGGAGGGTCCAGACTCTTTGGACCGGACGCATCGAGCTGCCGCCCGGAAGCGATGCCGAAGACGTGGTATTCGTCGTCAACGGAAACATCGGTGGCGTCGGATACATAACCCGAGACAGCCCTACCGGAGGCATCTTCAGGGGATTGATTGCTGAGGAGCTCGTTGTCGATGGACGGAACGACCTGGACATCCTGATCCCCGATGGCTCAGGGGAGTGGCTGTCGGGCTCGGCCGATGTGCTCCGGCTCGAGCTCCTGACTCCCGACGGGCGGGTGCTCGACATTCAGGCCGAGGGCAGCCGACGGGTTCAGGTCGACAAGGTGACGAGTTCAACTGCCGGATGGTTCGTCGAGGGTTGGTCGGCCGATGTCACCCGCAAGGAGACGCCGGACATCATCTACGTGTTCGCCGGCGATGTCCTGGTCGCCCACGGACCTCCGAACACCGACAATGAGAACGTCGTCAATTGGTTCGACAGCGAGGACCTGCTGCGATCCGGATTCGTCTTCGAGGTTGCCGCTTCGGATGTACCGGACGGCGTCGACCAACTGACGGTGGTCGCCGAATTCGGCACCTATGCGGTGGCCGACCCCGCTCGCCTCACTACCAACTAGACGGGGTCGAGGTCGAAGAGGACTCGAGTGTTCCCTTCGAGACGTAGCTCGCTGTCGACGGCGAATCCGAGGTCCGCCAGGAGAGTTCTGAACTCAGCCTCGGTGCGGTCCTGGTGTAGTTCCTGATCCAACTTGTTTGCCGTCAGCTTGGCGACCATCTCATCTTCCGGAGCAACGAACTCCACGACTACGGGGC
>JAYEGJ010000001.1:0-100956 GCA_034658975.1 Actinomycetota bacterium | reverse complement strand
CTTTTCTACCCATCATCTGCGGATCAAGATCCAATTCAAATTGCCAAGAACGCACACGCTGAAGCTAAAAAACAGTTTGCTGATGTCTTAATTTTAGATACTGCTGGTAGCGTTCGGGACCACGACGTTCTCCGATCATCGTGATGATCTCGCCGGGATCCCGGCCGTGGACTGGTGACAGCGGGTCGTCGATCATCTGTTGGAGGAACGTGGTGAATGCGAAGTCGTCAACAAGGGAGGAGTCGACCTCCGTACCTTGGCCAGTGACGATCGCAGCGAGCTTGGACAGTATCTCCCACTCCTCCATGCCTACCTCGTTGGGGAAGATGGCTGGGGAGTAGTTGGCGACATTCCGCACTGACAGTCCGCTGAAGGCAATGTCGTAGTGACTCCGCTGCAAGGGAGAAGTGGCAGGGAGGATCACGTCGGCCTTCCGGCTCGTTTCGTTGCGGTACAGGTCGATGGAGACCATGAACTCGAGGCCGTCCAGGGCATTGTCGAGCCGTTCGGCGTTGGGCGTGGAGGACACCGGGTTGCCCGCGATCACGACCATTGCCTTGATTTGTCCTGTCCCTGAAGTGGTGATCTCCTCTGCCATCACGCTGCACGGCAGCTCGCCACGCACCTCGGGGAGACTTCGCACCCTCGACGACCATCGCCCGGTCTGGAAGGCACGGCGCTTTCGTGGACGCTCGGTGGCCGGCCGCGAGAACATGGCGCCGCCGGGTCGGTCGAGATTGCCGGTGAGAGCGTTTATCAGGTCGACCAACCACGATGACACCGTGCCGTGGCGCACGGTGTGGGTGCCGACCCTGCCATAGACAACCGCCGATTCAGCCGCTGCCAACTGCCGGGCGATGCGGCGGGTGGTGTCGGCGTCGATCTGTGTTGCGCCAGCGACACGGTCCGGTGTGAACGGAGCCACCGCAGTAGCAGCCCTGTCGAGACCATCGAAGAAGTCGGGCATAGGTGCCATGAGGTTCTCTTCAACCAGAGTGGCGGCGATGGCAGCAAGGAAAAGGGCATCAGTGCCCGGTCTGACCGAAAGGTGCTCGCTTGCGCTGGCCGCAGTCTTCGAGCGACGAGGATCAACGACGACCACACGGCCGCCACGTTCCTTGATTGCCTCGAGGCGTCCCGGCCAGTCCGGGGCGGTGGCGAGACTTCCGTTCGACTCATACGGGTCGGCACCGAGCATGAGGAGGTAATCGGTGCGGTCTATGTCCGGCACGGGAATGAGGTCCGGATGGCCAAACATGAACCCGCTGGAGACGTGTTTGGGCATTTGATCGACGGTTGCTGCGGTGTAGAGATTCTGGGTGCGCAATGCACGCAAGAAAACCGGGCCGTAGAGCATTCCGGAGAGATTGTGGACGTTGGGGTTGCCCAGATAAACGCCAACGGCGTTGTTGCCGTGCTCGGTGATGATCGGTGTCAGACGTTCGGCGATGAGGTCGAAGGCCTCTTCCCAGGTTGCGGAACGCCATCCGTCATCGGTGCGGATCTGTGGTGACCGCAATCGGTCGGGATCGGCTTCGAGTTGCTTGAGTGTCGAGCCCTTGGGACAGATGAACCCGTGGGAGAAGACATCCTCACGGTCGCCACGAATCCTCTGGACGTTGCCATCCTTGATGGTGATCTCCAGACCGCACGTCGCCTCACAAAGCGGGCAGGTCCTGAATTCGACACGGGTATTGGTCGGAGCAGTCATTCGCCTTTTCGGTCGGTGCCACGAATGTACTCCGCGGCCTCGACCGGCACCGCCTCGCGATGTCCCCGGTCAGCGGTCTCACTTCGTGAGAGCGGTATCAGGCCAGGATCTGGATGGCGTCGCCGACAAGCGACACGCCGAAGACGAGAAGCAGGACCGACATCACCACGGAGTTGTTCTGGATGAGCCAGTCCTTGGCGTTGGCGAAGGCCTCGTCGGCGCGCTCACCAACGATGAGGTATCCGATCACAGGCACCGCGATCGTGCTCGCAGCGATCAGGGTGAAGATGAGCAGCGTTGCTGTCTCCTCGCCTATGGAGAGCCCGGCGGCTGCAATCGTTGCTGCTGCCGCCGCTACCAACAGCAGGTTTTTCGGGTTCACCGCGGACAGAAGGAAACCCATCCCCAACGACTTGCCGATGCCGAAGCCGTCGATCGCATCGATCCACTTGGGGGCCTCGGCGGTTTCATTTGGTCCCGGCCGCTTCCGCCACGCTCCCCAGCCGGCCACCAGAAGCAACACACCGAGGACGCCCTTGACGACTCCGCTGGTAGTTGTCGGCTCGCCACCGCTCGTCTCCAATCCGGGAACCAACAACACGATGAAGCCAACCACCAACAACCCAATGATCCAACCGGCCAAGAACACCGGCGCATTCGTCTTCGCTTTCGGTGTGAACAACATCACGATCGCCGCCGCGATCGGCACCGGACTCACCGCAACGCCAACTGCGAAAGAGAGGATCTCGCCTATTACATCACCCACGGTTGCTCCTCATGTTGTGCGACTCCTGTTCCACCGTGTCATCCGACTCGAACCACGGGTGACGGGTTCCACGTTCCATCGAGCGCCGCCGACTTGGGCCAGTACATCCTCAAGGCGAGATAGAAACGTCCGTCCGGTGTTGGCAGCCAGTTCGCTCGTTCGGTGGCATCGGTTGGTTCATCACGTTGCATGGTGATCGTGAGCCCACCATCGTCATCTCGGATCAAATCCTCGGTGGTCGAGTTGATCAAGTACCGGTTGATCGGATTCTCCACCATGTAGCCGGCAGTCCCGTCATAGGACGTGTCGTACATGGTCACCGACCAGAAGGCATGAACCGGAGGCTCGGTTCCGAGCGTCAGCTGGTACTTGGCGTTGCCGTCGAACGGGTTGCCCTCCACATCGGTTCGAGCCATTGGATAATGGGCCTCGATCCGATCGTTGCCTCCCCACCCGACCATTGCTGATGCGGCACGCTTCATGTAGTCGTCGCCGTAGAACTCGCGGTTGCCGAACGGGTCCATCGACATCCAACCGTTGATGTTCTCGCCCATCGACTCCGAGACCTCAGCCATCTTGGCCCGGGCAGACGCAACCCCCTGGGCGAGAGCCTCTGTGCGGTCCGGGCTCAACGACTCGGCGTCGAACGGCAGTCCGGGACCGATACCGATACCGGCGAAACGGTCGAACAGTTCTCTCTCGTCGGGATGGATTGGTTGGCACAACGTCAAAAGCGTGTTCACGTATCCGATGAACCGCTCATCGCGGGAGGCGTCGTCGTCCCAGTGCGGCCAGTCAAATGGCTCCAACGCAGGAGCTTCGCCACCCTGAAACACCTCGAGCGGTTCAAGTCGGTATTGCTCCATGATCTTGGCAAGTGCGGGCTGATCATCAGAACCCAACAGTTGGGTACGGCCGATCAGGAAAACCAGGTCGGTCTCAAAGCGGAACGACGAGACGAAATCATCGGGCACCTCACCATCCCAGCGCGGACCCACCAGCAGATAAGACCCAGCAGCAGAACCAGTGGCCCTACTTCCAACAAACAGCTCGTTATAGCCGAACAGGTCTTCGAACTGCATCACGTAATAGCGATCAGTGACTTCCGGGACCGTCAACACCACAGGTCCGCCGCGCAGGTCCAACAAGCCGAAGGAGTAAGGAGTGTCGGCATTGGGCGTGATGACCTCTTTGAATGTGTGGTCAGCGGTGACGGCCTCACCGTACGGACCCTGATTCTGTGGACCGGCATAGGCGGGCGATGCCGGCTGAAGGAAGGTTGCATACCCGTACCGGTATCCCATCAACATGGGGAAGGCGTAGACGTAGGCCTCCTCGGCGATCGCTGAGACGTCTTCAGCATTGAGAGACTCATCAATCATGAAGAAGATCCTTTGACTCGGGGCCGGAAGTATCGGCTGGGTGTTCGCCTCGGCCAAATCGGCGATTGGGCAGCATCCACGATTTCGAAGACTCAGCCCGGAAACGACCAACAGGGCCGTTGGTCATCCCAAGGCAGTTGCGGTGGTGAGGATGGGTGGGTACTCGCGGCGGATCTCGTCGAAGATCCCGTCGGGCAGGAGTATCTTGCTAACGAGGCTGATGTTACGGAATGTTATGACAGATCGAAACGACCATGTACCGAGACTTGGAGGTGTCTCCGGCAGGCGTTCTCGCGATTAGGCGACGTCGAGAAACCGACGTAGGGCTTCCCGAATGATCTCGCTGGTGGTCGTCTGATCGGCTTCGGCCCTGGCCTCGATGGCTGCTTTCAGTTCGGGGTCGATCCGCACAGGTACGACATCGGCGGGACCTGACCCGATAGGGGGCCGACCACGACGCCGGGGTTTGAGTTCATCGATGTCGTAGTCGGTCTCTTCGACTTCGGCGGCGAGAGCCTCGATCTCTTCGTCGGTGAGGATGCGGCCGCTCTTGGTCCGGTGGGTTGTGGGTTCACTCATGGCATGTCCTCTGGTGATTCGGGCAGCAGGTGGTAGAAGGCTGGACGTAGGGGCATGGCGTGTATCACCAGGTTGACGTCGGCGGCGAGTTCGATCCAGATGATCTCCAGCAGGTTCCCGGCAGGATCCGCCCCGATAGCAAGCACCTTGGGTGGGTCAGATTCCGGTTCGAGGTCGATGACGGCGATGGCATTGGCGAAGGCGTGAACGATGACATCCTCGGTGACTCCGTGTTTGTGTGCGGTGCGGTGGATCTCCACATCAACACATATCGTAATACGAAATATCTTGGGATGGAACAGTCTTCAACCCGGATCTCGCGATTGTCCTGGCCAAGCTCACCTTTCGCTCGTTGTGTTAGCCGGTGAGTCGCAGCGGCCGGTGTCGGTTCGAGTTCGGGTTATGGGTGGTAGGCGTGCATTGCGGTTTGCCATGGAGCTACTTCGAGATTGCCGGGGTCGGTGAGATCGGTGTCGGTCCGAGCCTGATCATGCTTCGGCATGTCGGGTTACTGCAGCGTCCCATCGAGTCGCTCCCGCGGTGTTGGTGGGTCGGGGTCCCAGTGCATCGAGAACATCCAGGATCTGGCGCAAGGCGGTCGCCGAGTCAGTGGGACAGCCCTGCCGGCCACATAATCTCCGGCACACCTACGCGTCGTGGCTGATCGCTGCCGGCGAGCGACCCAGACCGATGACGAGGACCCGGGACATCGCTGCGAAACCCGCTGACCAAGGGGGGGTACTGGCAGTCCCGACCGGGTTCGAACCGGCGTTTCCGGCTTGAAAGGGCCGGCAGCAAACAGACCCCTTGCAAACGACGTTCAAACCAGGAATGGTGACGGCATGGCCATCTCAGAAGCGGCCCGCGCCGACCTGTACACTGGTTCAAGCGATGCAATCGGACCTAGACGAGCCGAGACACTAATGAGAGCCATACCTCTCCACGATCTTGATGCGGTGGCCACGAAGGCTGACATCAAGATCCTTGGGGCTGAACTTCGAACGGAGATGGCCAAGCTGCGTGCCGACCTCACCGCAGAGATCGCGAGTGTGCGCAAGACCATATCGACCTGGATGCTGACCTTGCTGGTCGCCATTATCGGGGCCATGGTCAGCATCGTCTTGATCGCCTGACACCGACTCGATGTGTAGGCATCGACCATCTCAGACCTGTTGAACCTCGCCGTGGGCACACTCTCGGGTGTCGATCCTCGTTGCATTTCCGATCCCGATGCCGGCTCTGTGCGGGTCGACTCGATGACGTTCAGGGACGAGCGGCATGATGCGTCTGGTCCGGAAGTGCCCGGTTCCTGTCTGGGTGATGCGGCCCTCGCTGGGCCGCAAACTGCGGATCCTGGCGTTGGTCGACCCCGATCCGGATGATTCCGTGCGTGACGGCTCGAACGATCTGGTCCTGGAGTTCGCAACGTCGTTGGCCCGCCGCGAGAGTGCTGAGCTGCACGTGGGCCACGCGTGGAGTCTGGCCGGCGAGATCACCCTACGTTCGTCTCCATACGTTGGCTTCCCCGGGGAAATGGTTGATTTCATGGTGGGGACGGTGAAGGCGCCGAGTTGTGAACGTCTCGACACGCTGATGCACCGTCACCGAGTGGCCGACGTGGGGACTCGGACCAGATGGTGTCGGGCGATCCGCGCGTAGTGCTGCCTCGCTTGGCGGATCGGCTCAACATCGGGCTCATCGTCATGGGCACAGTGGCCCACCGGATTGAGCGGTTTGATCATGGGCAACACCGCCGAGGCCATCCTGCGGTCGGTGAGAAGTTCGGTGTTAGCCGCGAAACCCGAAGGGTTCGTGACACCCGTCAAGCCCGCTCGACAACGCACCTGAACCGGCCGACCACCCCATCGCCATCCCCGATATCGAGTTACGAACCTGGCACCGTCGCTTCGATGCGGACCAACCGGTGGCCGCGGATGGCGGTCACCCGCAAGGTGCAACCCGACACCGCGACCTGATCGCCAACAGCTGGCAGGCGCCCGAGGTGGCCGACGACCAAGCCGGCAACCGTGTTCCACTCGCCTTCGCCGAGCTCGATTCCCACCGTCGCTTCGAGGTCCTCGATGGGGAGGAGGCCGTTTACCGACCAACTGGCCTCTCCGATCTGGACGAGATCCTCGTCGACCGCGTCTTCGGAGATCGACCCAAGAAGCTCCTCCGCAATGTCCTCGACGGTGACCAGTCCGGCCATTCCGCCGTACTCGTCGACGATCACGGCCAGGTGGGTGCCCGTCTCCTGCATCTCTCTGAGGAGAGTCACGATGCGCTTGGTCTCCGGAGCCACCAAAGGCTCCTGACTGAGATGTCCGACCGGGATCCCGGCCCGATCAGGAGGAATGGCGACCAGATCACGCAATCGGACGATCCCGGTGACATCGTCGAGACCGGCCTCAAAGACAACGAGTCGGCGATGACCTGCCTCGAGAGCAATCTCGACTGCTTTCTCGACCGGCGTATCAGACGGAACGCCGACCACCTCGGTGCGGGGGACCATGATGTCATCGGTCCTTCGGTCACCGAAACGAAAGGCCCGCTCGATCAGCTCCATATCGCTGGCTTCGATCTCACCCTCGGCAGCGGCACGACCGGCCAGAAGGCGAAGCTCGCCTTCGGTCACCGTTGGCGAGGTCGTAATCCCTTTTCCCGGCGCTTGGAGGTCGGCGATCGCGACCAGTAGCCAAACGACTGGTCGCAGCACCCATTCGAGCACGGCCACCGGGCCCGACACGGCCAGGCCAACCCGATCGGCGTGACGCACCGCGTAGGTCTTGGGGATCGCCTCGGCATAAATGAACAACACGATCGTCAGGACGACTGAGGCAAGGGTCACTCCCAACGACCCGAACCAGCGCTCGGCAAGGATTCCCACCACGGTGGCAGCCACGATCTGCGCCAGTAGAGCCGTCAGGAGGATCGTATTGAGAACACGGGAGAGCCTGCCGATCAGTTGGGCAAGCCTCTCTCCCCGCCGGCCTTCCTCCTTGGCGAGTGTTGCTGCCCGCACGTTGCTGATCCGCAGCAGAGACGTCTCTGCCGCTGCCAGAAACACCGCAGCGCCAAAGGCGACCACGAATATGACGATCAGCGGAACCTCGGCCGGCATCTCACCCACCATAGGCCCTCACGCCACCGCCGCTCGAGGCTTTGGAGTCATCGCCTACGTTTGCCGCGTTCAGGACGGCCAGTGACGCCCCTGGCTGTGTCCTCGTCCTTGACGAACGGACGGGTGGCCAACGTCGCTGCGTCCTTGCCAGAGACGTCCCTGCCTCGCCCTGAACATCGCCAACGTTTGTGGCCAGAGCACTAGGACCCAGGCTCCCACACCCCGGTGCTGAGGTACTCGTCGATCGAGGCCGCAGCGCGCCTCCCGGCGCCCATCGCCAGGATCACGGTGGCACCGCCGGTGACGATGTCGCCGCCGGCGAACACCCCGACCTTCGAGGTGCGGCCTGTCTGCGGGTCGGCCGCGATGGTGCCCCACGCCGTCTGCTCGAGGTCGGGCGTCGTCTTGTGGATGAGCGGATTCGGCTCGTTGCCGATCGCGACCACGGCCACGTCGATATCGATCTCGTACTCGTCGCCCGGAATCGGCTGTGGGCGCCGCCTGCCGCTCTCGTCGGGCTCGCCCAGCTCCATCCGCTGGAGCCGGACGCCGGTCAGCCAGCCGTCCTCGTTTCCAACCAGCTCGGTAGGCCCCAACAGCGTCTCGAACTCGATGCCCTCGGCCTTGGCATGCGCCACTTCCTCGGCGCGCGCCGGCATCTCGGCCTCGGTTCGGCGGTAGAGGATACGGGCGGGTGCCGCTCCGAGCCTTCGAGCAGTACGCACCGCATCCATCGCGGTGTTGCCACCACCGAAAACCACAACCGTCTTCTGATGCAGATCGAGCAGCGGGGTCTCCGCCCCCTCGGCGTAGGCACGCATGAGGTTGACGCGAGTGAGAAACTCGTTGGCCGAGTAGACACCGATAAGGTTCTCCCCCGGCACCCCAAGAAATCTTGGGAGTCCAGCCCCCACGCCGAGGAACACCGCGTCGTAACTCTCTTCGTCGAGAAGCTCGTCGATCGTCTCGATCATGCCGATCACGGCGTTGGTCTCGAAGCGCACACCGAGATCTGCGAGCTGGTCCACCTCGGCCCGAACTATCTCCTTGGGGAGGCGGAACTCGGGAATCCCGTAGACGAGGACGCCGCCGAGCTCATGCAATGCCTCGAACACCGTGACGTCGTGACCGGCCTTGACCAGGTCGGCGGCGCAGGCGAGCCCGGCGGGCCCGCTGCCCACGACGGCCACCCGCTTGCCGGTCTTGGGTAGCGTTGTGGTGACGGCCGGTTCTCCGTGCTCTCGCTCATAATCCGCGGCAAAGCGTTCCAGGTTGCCGATGGCCACCGGCTTGTGCTTCTTGGCGAGCACGCAGGCGCCCTCACACTGGTCCTCCTGGGGACACACCCTCCCGCAGATCGCCGGTAGGAAGTTGTCCCGCTTGATGACGTCTGCGGCGTCCTGGAATCTCTCCTCGGCGACCAGACGCACGAACTCGCGAATGTCGATACTCACCGGGCAGCCTTCGATGCAGGTTGGGTGTCTACAAAGCAAGCAACGCTCCGCTTCGGCGACAGCCTGCTCCGGCGTATAGCCGAGATTCACCTCGTCGAAATTCGTAGATCGTGCTTCCGACGCCTGCTCCGCCATGTCCTGACGGGGAAGTTTCAACCGTTCCCGGCCAGAGAGGTCACGTCCCATCAGCGCGACCCAGGTAGATCCACACGACAGGGCTCCAAGGCCGCGAACTCCTGATTGCGATAGTGCTCGAACGCGCCATACGTCTTGTTGCGTCGTGCCAGCAGCTCGAAATCCACGAGGTGAGCGTCGAACTCGGGGCCGTCGACACACGCGAACCTGGTCGAACCCCCCACCGACACCCGACAGCCGCCGCACATCCCGGTTCCGTCCACCATGATCGGGTTGAGACTCACGACGGTCTTGATGCCGTGGGGACGAGTCACCTCGGCCACGGCTCGCATCATCGGCACCGGTCCCGCTGCCATCACGTAGTCGATCCGGTGTCCGGTGGAGATAAGTTCGGTCAGCTTGTCGGTCACCAAGCCGTGGTATCCATAGCTGCCGTCGTCCGTGACGGGATGAACCTCGGTGCATGCCGCTCGCATCTCGTCCTCGAGGATCACGAACTCGCGGCTCCGGCCCCCGATGATGGCGATCACGTTGTTCCCGGCCCCCGCCAAGGCGACCGCCGTCGGGTAGCAGATTGCGGTGCCGACGCCACCACCAACAACCACCACCGTGCCGTACTCGCGGATCTCGGACGCCATGCCGAGGGGTCCGGCGAGGTCTTGGACGATGTCGCCGGCTTCTGCCAGGTTGAGAGTGCGGGTGGTCTTGCCCACACCCTGGACGATGATCGCGATCCATCCCGCCTCGGGGTCGGCGTCCGCGATGGTGAGCGGAATCCGCTCGCCGTTGCCGGTGACCCGAATGATGACGAACTGGCCCGCCCGGCGCTTGCGGGCCACCTTGGGCGCCTCGATACGGAAATACTTCACTTCAGGTGCAAGAACACGGGCCTCCAGGATGCGGTTCATCGACACCTCTGCCGGGCAAAGTCACTGTCCATCGATCCTCCTACGAATCCGAGACACGCACCGGCGTTTGGAAGCCCATCGGCTTCACCGCCAGGATCGGACGGTCCACGTTTTGGATGATCATCTCGGCATTCTGGCCGATGAACAAGCCCGGCGTATCAGTGCGCGCAACGGTCCCCATCACGATCAGGTCCACGTCGTATGCCATGGCGACATCGGGGACCACGTCACCGGCCCTGCCGTTGACGATGTGAACTCGATGAGCCAGCGATTCAAGATCGTAGCCGTCCAGCAGGGATTCGATGTTGCGCTTCGCCCGCTCCTCGGTGACGAGCCGTGCTCGTTGGATCCTGTCACCGATGTCCGGGTAGCCAAGGGCGGCGGCGTCACGAAGGTTCGACTCGCCGGGAAGATTCCAGGCGTGGACGATGGCCAGCTCGCTGTCGGTTCGACGTGCCAGAGAGGTCGCCAGATCGAGGACGAGCGTGTTGAGCGAATCGCGGATGGGATCATCGGGATCAGGGTCGACCGCGGCGAGGATTCGCTGCGGGACGGCGCGTCCCGGCTTCATCACCCACACCGGGACCGGACATTTCCGGAGGAGGTGCAGAGTGGTGCTGTTGTATCCCTCGTTTGTGTCGGGAGTGACGACAAGGTCGTGATCCGCACGGAGCACGTGCCGGATGATCTCGACAAAACGAGACCCCACAGCGATCACGATTGGTTCGGCTTTCGCCGCATCGTCCCCGACGATTTGTCGGATCTGCTCCGTTCTCAGGCCCGCCCAGAGGTCCTCGAGGCTCTCGTATCCGCCAGACGGCGTTGGGTCGATGACGTCGATGACGCTCAATCTGGCGTCGTTGCGTTCGGCCAGGGCAAGAGTTTGGGCGAACGCCTCGGAGGTGAACGCGTGGTTCTCCGCTACGAGGAGGATGTTCTTGAATCGTTGCACGATGCTCTCCGATCGGGCCGTTCTGCCCCTACTGGTTCGGCGGCGGCGGGATGACCGCCAGCGGCAGCGGGCTGTGGCGGACGAGATACGACGCGGTGCCGCCAAGGCCGGAGAACTGGCCGGAGCCTCGCTGCCCGACCACGATCAAGCCGGCTTCTTGTCTTTCCGCGGTTTCGATGAGGCAGATGCGGGGGTCACCGTTCTCGACGACAGGCTGGTGGTCGACTTTGAGACCGCGAAACACGGCGCAACTCTCCTTCTCGAAGCTGAGCTGTGACCGGGTCGTGATCTCGTCGAGTCGTTCCACCGAGTGTTCTGCTCCGGGGTCGATGCAGTGCAGGATGGTCGCCGCCGCGCCGAGGGCTTTGCATAGTTTGGCGCTCCACGCGGCCACCCTCTCGGAGATCGCCGAATCGTCGAGTCCCACCACCACTTGATCGAGCCTGACCCGACTTCCGTGTCCGGGCACGAGAACGAGGGGCCGGGGAGTGCTGGCGCGCCCTGCCGCTTTTATCTTCTCGTCTCGAAGTTCGGGTCCGCGCTACTGAGACCGCGATGGCGGACCGATCGCCGTGTACCAACGGAGTTTACGTTCACGCCATCTATCAGGCTCTGCGCTCACCCACCATCCGCTCCAATCCTCGGATGCCTATCGACGCCGTCGACGACCTGTTGAGATGACATGAGAGTTTGCAAAGAGGCTGATCTCCGCGTTTTGGCGGTGTCGAACCGTTGGCTCCTATGGACGGCGAAGGACCAGTCGGTCATGTGCCATCGGTAGGGTCGGATTCGTGACCCGAGCTCCATCAAAAGTGATCACCGCCGGAGTCGCAGGCTCAGTGCTGGGCGGTTTGGGTGGCGCCGCGATCGGAGCAGCCATCGAGATGATTGGGTGGGGGGTTGGAGCCATAGCCGGGGCACTGTTCCTCGGTGCACTCAGTGCTTGGGCCGATGCCAACAGGGTCCCGGGGGAACCGCAAGGATTGGTTGTCCGGATCGTTTCAGCTGGCTTCATCGCGGCAATGGCGGGAGCTGCCCTGCAGTGGATCCTTCCCGATTGGCCGGCCGCTGTTCCCTCTGCTCTGGTGGGAGCGGTCACCGGTCTGGTCGGATTCAGACCCCTGAAAAGTCTCCTCGGTTTCGTCGTGGGTCTGGCGGTCGGGTTCGGATTCGACTCACTCTGGCCGGATGTGGGCTGGGCGGCTCCTACTGCTTTGACAGTCATCATCTACAGAATCCTGGCGGCAGTTCTGTGGCGCGGGCGAGACCAGGTCCGGATCATGGGTGAACAGATCCCACCCGAGTTGGCCAGCTACGTGGTTCCTTTCAGTGAGGCCACAAAGTATGTCGGTGTCGACTACCTGGAGAGATATGCCCGAACGGTCGGAGCTCGGTATTCGCACAGTCCACCCGACATTGGGATCGTGGCCGATTTCGACGATTTGGCCGGGCCCACCTTCGATCCCAGTCGTGTCCACCCGACGGTTCGTGAGTTCTACGAACACACCAGCAGATTCAAGCTCTCCATCACACCCGAATGGAAGCGTTGGATGCGGATCCCCTACGCGATATTTCGAAGGACGATTGCCGAACCTCTTGGACAGGCAAACGTTCCGTTCAATCAGGAGGAAGTTCAGGAGGGAGTCGTTTCCTGGATCGACACCCTCGACATCGACAACGACGGTGTCGCCGATTTCAGGGCTTGGATTCGCGCCTACGAAAATGGTGAACCGCTGTATGTGGGGATCTACACCACTCAGCGGATCGAGGAGGCAACGTATGTGTCTGTCGGGTTTCCCCTACCGTCCGGCAACTTCACAGCCACTCTTCTCCCCACCAACCACCGAGACGATGGGCTTCTGCTCACTTCGGACACCGACATGCGACACGCCGGCCACTACCTGTCGGCAATCGAAGATGATGGTGCCCTGACCACGCTCCAAATTGTGTCCTTTGGCGAGGAGATCGCAGTGTTCGTCGAGCATGACGAACTGAGAACCGAACACCGATTCTCCCTCCTCGGCTCGGTGTTCATGACCCTCCACTACCAAATACAGCGCAAATAGCCACCACGAGACCAGCCATCTGGTGAAGCTGACCAGTTGTTGGTTCGGTTGCCTCTCACAGACGATGCCCGTGACCGATGACGGCCCAGACGGTTATGGGCCCTTTTCCTTTGACTTCAACAGTCCCCTTTGGCTCGCAGATGAAATCTTGTTCGACGAGGCGTTTTGTGGTTTCGGCAATTTGGATCTCACCGGCTGTGCTCGTTGACTCCATTCGGCTGGCCGTGTTGACGGAGTCTCCCCATAGGTCGTAGCTGAACTTCTTGGTGCCGATAATTCCGGCTACGACCTCGCCGGAGTTGACCCCAATACGGAATGAGACACGTCGACCCTGGAATTCTCGACTATCGACAAGAGCTTGCACGGCCAATGCCAGATCACACAGAATCTGAGCGTGATCCTCACGCGGTACGGGTACTCCGGCAGCGACCATGTATGCGTCACCGATCGTCTTGATCTTCTCAAGACCACGCTCCTCAACGAGAACGTCGAAGGCGGTGAACACCTCGTCGAGAAGAGCCACGAGCTCCGACGGGGCCATATCAGCCGACATGGGAGTGAAATCGACAATGTCAGCGAACAGGATCGAAGCCGAGTCATAGGCGTCCGCGATTTTTTCCGTGGAAGTCTTGAGCCGATCAGCGATTTCGTTGGGAAGAATGTTCCTCAGCAGACCGTCGGACTGACTTAACAGAAAGGCTCTCTGACGGACGTAGAAAAGCATCATGTAATACACGAACACAACGACGATCAACAGATTGAATACGGCAACGTATTCGACATTGGTCACCGCGTAGATGGGTTCGATCTGACTTCCCCATACCACTGCAACCACCTGACTGACAATGAAGAACCACAGCCAGAAACTGGCGGCCCGATCGCCCAACACGGCCAAGGCAGCGAGGACCGCCACAAACCCCCAAACGGCGTTGACCCCCGAGGCGAGTAATCCACCGGCCATGACAACCAATGCAGCCGAAATCAGAATCGCGTTAGCGATCGGAAGATGGGCAATACCTGGATAGGTAGCCGGCCAACGCCACATCACAAACAGCGAAACCGCCGCGGCCACAAAAGCCGAACCAACTGTCAGTCCAGCGGCGGGCGCTTCAAAAACAACACCCAACTGCATCGCCGAGAGAACGGTTATCGGCAGGGACACCCACAACACGCCTGCCATGAGACGCTTAGTACGCGTCGTCTCCTGATCATCATCCGGAATCACAGCAATCAACAAAGCCCTGTCAGCCCAACCGGGCATCGCCATCCGAGTCTGTCGATACGTCTTTAACCCACTGCCCACATCAACCTCCAACGACGCACCAGCCTAAGTCCGCCTCCGTCATCGACAGACTCCCGATCGAAGCAGATCAGACCGGCACACTGTTCATTTCGCGGGAGCTGTGAAGCGGCACGTCTTCAACATCTTCCTCAAACTCGGCGCTCACCATTGGGCGTAGGCGGCTAAAAAGGGCCGGAAATTTGGTCTCTTCAACTGATTACACCCTGGGGCACATGACTGCTGGGCGTGGTGACGATACCTTCGGCTAGATGAGCGGACCTCTCACCGGAGGCACTTACGAGATCGTGATCAGTGCCGAACTCGAATACGACTGGTCCAAGTGGTTCGACGGATTCGAGGTCGAAACCACAGGTCAGACAACCCTGCTCAGGGGGAAAGTCGCCGACCAAGCCGGGCTGCATGGTGTGCTCGCCCAGCTCCGTGATCTGGGTATTCCGATTCTCGAGGTTCGCCGTCTCCAAGATCCGCCCTCAGACAGCTAATCCTCGCCACGGGAGCCCTCTCCCAAATACACCCCCAGGCACATGACGCAATCCATTCGATCCCATACGTTCGGAGTGGGTCGTGCGACCGTCGCACGAACCGAGAAGGAGCCCACATGACACAACTAGCCGACACAACGGCGCCTGCAAGAGAAATGCGAAACCTGAGGATCCTCATCGGTCTCGCCATCGCCTCCACACTCGTTGCCGTCTTGGCGGGCCTCGTAGTACTGGTGGCGTCACCAGAAGCTGGCTCGACTCCGGAAGCCATCCTTGGAATAACTGCAGCTGCGAGCGGTCTAGCCACAGCAGGCATCGTGATAGCCGCCTTCATCTACGCGCAAGTGAAGAACTTGTGGCAGTACGCGCCGCCTTGGATCCGAATCGCATTTTGGGTGGTCGCCGCATATGCAATCGCTACCACCTTGTGGAACTGGATCACCCAAATCACGTAATCCGTCTGGGCAATTGAACAAGAAAGGGAGAATCAGAAATGCAGGTACAAATGGGAGTGGCCATCGAAGCTCCACCCGAGAAGGTGTGGCCGTTTCTGGTCGAACCTGAGAAGACGATGGCGTGGTACACGATGCTCGAAAAGTTCGAGTACACCAGCGACGAGCCCGGACCTGACTCCACGTTCTATTGGGAGGAGAACGTCAGAGGCAAGATCTATTGGAATCACTTCCGGACCACGGAATGGGTCGAGAATCGGATCTTCGCATACGAGATGACATCGAGCAGCTTCTTCAAGGGTTACACAGAGCGTTGGGCGGTTGAACCGACTCCCAACGGATGCCGGTTCTCATTCGATGACAGTTTCATCTTCCCTTACGGGCCTTGGGGAAAGGTCATGGGGTTCTTCGGTGAGCGAATGGCCAAGAAGTCAAGCCAGCAGATCCTCCAGAACCTCAAGCGTCTGGCCGAAGCGTGAGCAAACCCGTCAAAGATGGAGTCCATCAAGTGAACCGTTTCCCGATTGGGCGAGTCGATGACAGAGCAGACTTACACCCTGGTGGGTGATCGACGGAGGACGAGGGTCAGTCTGGTTTGGTTCTTTGTTCTCGCCCTTGGTCTCACTTTCCTGCTCAACAATCTGATTGTTCTGGGCGAGAACCAGGGTTGGTGGGTGACGCCCGGCTGGCTCAGCGCACTCGCTCTAGCGATGTTTGGCGGGCCGTCGATCGCCGGATTGGTCATGGCGACAAGCGAAGGCAGGGATGGTGTCAGGGACCTGTTCGGGAGATCGACTCGATGGCGAAGCTCTCCTGTCAATTACTCAATCGCAGTCGGTGTGCCTGCCATACCCGCAGCGGCTGCCGTGGTTGTGGCTCTCTTGGTTGGCGAGGAGATCGGCGACCTCCCTGGTCTTTGGCCAGAGTGGTGGACTGTCTTGGTCTTCCTAATTGTGCTGCTCCCCCTGGCCGAGGAGTTCGGATGGCGCGCCTACGCCCTTCCTCGTTTGCTCGCTGTGACTTCCCCGATGAAAGCGAGTCTGGTTCTCGGTGCCCTCTGGGGTCTTTGGCATCTACCGGCAGCGTTCATCAATGGTCTGCCTCAGGAGACCGTCTTCTTCGAGTACGCCGTCATGTGGCTTGCCTACCCGATTCTCACCATCAGCCAGTCGATCCTTATGACGTGGTTGTTCCTCCGCACTAAGGGAAGCGCTCTGATCGCAGGGTTCATATTCCACGCCGCAGCCAATGCCTGGGCGGGCGTGTTGCTCACAGACGCCACGATGAGCGGTTCCGTCCGCGATCCGAGCCAGACACAGCTCTGGGTCGTAATCGGGACCACCGCGTTGCTTGCTGCAGCTGTGGCCGGGTGGACGAGGGGTCAATTGGGGGTGCGCTCAGCGAACTGAGGTGAATCTTCTCCCGGTGTATGGCTGGCCTTTTCAGTTGCACACGACCGCTGTGATTTCACTTGCTCAATGCAAACGTTTCGTAAAGGTTCCCTGATGGTGTCTTCCATCCGAGGGTTTGTCAGGGCCGGGCGATCTTATCGCCGGCATCGCCTACGAAGTCCTTCACCTGGCGTTCGTCGTAACGAGGGTTGTAGCGGTGGCAGGCAATACTCGCACCGTTCTAGAGGCTCTCGTTGTGCTTTCGTCTTCCCGATTACTGGAGTGGTCAACGAAATCGGCAGGTGGCCCCCTCATCACCTTATGGGGCTCTCCCCGGCACCCCTTCAGGTATCCCGGGATCCGACTATCTCGGTTCGGCATTCGTGACCCCCGCTTCCGGAGGACTCCTGTTCTTGCTCGCTGCCCGTTGGGTCACAGCCCGCGAGGTCTGATCAGCAGATGGGTGAGCCCTTCAAGCTCACGAGGAGATTCGATGTGGAAGGAGTGGAGTTGACAAGAGAGGTCATGTGCCCCCGAGGAAATTATGTCGGCGCGAGAGCAGCACATCTCCGGGGTCGGGTAGTTTCCCGTCGGAGGATCTTTGGCTCGACTACTCGACACCAAGCTGCAGCCGCCCCCGCTAGGCGACGAGCGGGTGCATCGACCACATCTCTATGAGCACCTCGCCGACTTCAATGGAGGTGTGGTCCTGGTATCCGCACCACCGGGCTTCGGGAAATCCACGCTCGTCGTCGAATGGCTCACAACCCAGAATCGACCCTTCGCCTGGTACTCCATGGATCGATACGACAACGACGTCGGACTCTTCAGCGAATACCTGGGAAATGCTATCGGAAACCTGATCGGTCGGACCAGCGGTCTTGTCTCCTTACCCGGAGCGCAGATCCCCGATCAGCGAACGATGATCGCAACATTGGTCGAAGACCTGTCTGAAGCTCCTGACAACGGTGTGCTGGTCCTCGACGATTACCACCAAGTTCAGAGCCAGGACGTACACGAAACCATCAATTATCTCGTCGACAATCTGCCCGACGGCGTGCTCTTGGTGATCGTCACTCGAGCCGATCCACCACTCCCCGTGTCTCGTCTCCGGGCCCAGGGTCGATTGAGGAAGATCCGAGGCGCGGATCTGCGTTTCGAGCCCGACCAGGTCGCCGAGTACTTCAGATACAGCGCCGACATGGAGTTGGATGCGGATCAGGCGCGGGTTGTCGCCGAACGATCCGACGGCTGGGTCTTGGCTCTCCAGCTGGTCAGTCTCAGCATCGACGATCATGACGATCCATCGAGTCTCCCCGACTCACTTTCTGCACAAAATCCTCACATCGCTGGCTACCTCGTTGACGAGGTGTTGGACCGGCTCCGCCCCGAGTTGGCGCGTTTCCTCCTGGACACATCACCTTTCGAGCGATTCGACCCCCAGCTATGCCGCGACGTAGCTGGAATCGCGAATGCGGCAGATCTCACCAGTGAGATCGAGCGACAGAACGCCTTTCTCATCCCACTGGGAGATGACGGTGAGTGGTATCGCTACCACCATCTGTTCGCGGAGCTGCTCCGTTCGAGACTCAAGAGATCCGATCCGGACAGGTACGCGTCGTTGTTGGTCGAGGCGGCAAAGGCGTGTGAGAAACGGGGTCTCACCGACGACGCCGTCGACTATGCCCTCAAAGCCGGTGATGTTGAGCTGGCAGCCGGGATGGTTGACAGAAACATAGAAGTCGCTCTGGGATCTGGCGAAGTGCCCCGACTCAGGTCCTGGTTGCGACTCTTTCCGGTTCCCGCCGGTCCCGCTGCACACGTTGTGGCATTGGGTTGGGCCTGGTGCCGGACCTTCGAAGGCAACATGGAAGCCGCCAAGGAGCTAGTCGATCGAATCGCAGCAGTGCAACTCGACGACTTCACCCAGGATCCGAGTGGTCAGTTGGAAGTGATGCGTGCGATGCTGGCATTTCAGGCCGGAGAACTCGCCTCGGCGGAGTCTCACGCCCGGAAGGGTCTAGAAATACTTCCGCAGTCTTCGTTGTACATGGAGAGCCTGGGACACCTGTATGTGGGTCGCGCCCTCCACGCACAGTCAAAGCCCGTGGAGGCTCGCCCCCACCTGGAACGAGCGGCGAGTCTCGCCGAGCGCGGCAACACGCTCGCCGCGGTCACTGCGCTCTTCTCGCTTGGCGTCGCCGATATGGATATCGGTAACCTCGTGGCCGCGGAGCGGTCGATGACCAGGGCACAGGAGGTGGGCGCGGCGGCCACCGGTCCCACCGGCGATCCACACCCGGCTGCAGGTGTCGGCGACATCGGCCTGGCCTACATACGGCTCAATCAGCTCGCCGCCGAAGAAGCGGTTCGCTTTGCCGAACGCGGCACCCGGCTTCTCCAGCGGTCGACATTCGTCGAGATGGTTTTCCGCGCCTTCTTCGTTTGGGCCGAGGCTTTGTCGATATCGGGTCGATTCGACGACTCGCAGAGCGTTGTCGACGAGGGGATCGGATGGGTGCAAGGCCGAAGAATGGGAGGTGGCCCGCTTGAGACGTGGCTGCTAATGGCGTCAGCCCGCAACTTGTGGCGACAGGGAAGACTCGATGCCTCAAAGGAAATACTCGACAGGGTCCGACAACGAGGCTTGGGGAGCCCGAACGAGTATGAAGCGCTGGGCTTCTATGAAGCCGCCGACGCAGTCAGCCATGCACTGAGACGAGGGGACTCCGAAGAGAGCCGGCGCCTCCTGGCAGCACTGCCCCCCGACACGACCGAGAACGTGATGTTCGCCATCAAGCGTCACGTACTGACCGCGGCACTCAACGAGTTGGAGGGTGATGCCCGCTCCGCTGTGGCATCATTAGAAGAGGCCGTTGTACTGGCGCACGTGGGTTACCGGTTTCAGTTCAGCTTCGTGGGGCCAGTTATCCGACCGGTACTGAAACGGATGGCTGGCCGCACCAAGCACGATGAATTCGTGCGCTCCATCATCGAACGGCTGCCCCCTGAAGCCGACCACGTGCCAAAACAACCAATCGACCCTCTCACAGATCGTGAAATCGAGGTCCTTGCCGAGATAGCCGCCGGATACACCAACGAGGAGATCGCAGACCGCTTGTTCATCTCCCGCGGGACCGTGAAACGACACGCATCCAACGTCTATCTGAAGCTCGGGGCACACCACCGCGCAGAAGCAGCCGCCAGAGGCCGAGAGCTGGGTCTGGTCGGCTGATGGCGTCAGCCTGCAGATGAGCTGTTAACTCGGAACCGGTTGGCTATCTCATCGGTGCGAACGAACTTTGCGTTCTCGTGGTCGAGGACGAACTCGATGAACTTTCGAAGCAGGGAAATCCGGTGACCGCGGCCGATCGTTTGAGGGTGCATTGTCAAGACTAAGCACCCTTCACCAGCCTGTTCATACAAGTAAGTGAATTCGCCTTTCCAGATGTCGAGAACCTCTTCGGGCCGTCCCGCGCCTATCAGATTGGGAACACCGGGCACAAACTCGAAGAATGGAACATCAGTGAGGTGCCACGCAACCGGTATCTCGACCAAGTCGACAGGGTCACCGAATACGAAGGGCTCGTCGCTCGTAAGGATGTCACCTGAACGGCACCAGTAGGGGCTGAAATCCTTGCCCATCATGCTGCTGTCGTATGAGAATTCGTACTCGACGAGGAGGTCAAGAGTTCGGTTGCTCAGGTCAAACCCCGGAGCCCGAAACCCGCGTGGTCTTTCTCCAGCGACTGACTCGAGGGCTTCGATACCTCTCTCGATGACCGACCTTTCCTCTCCGTCCGAAAGCGGACTTAGGAACTCATGAACCCAGCCGTGGTGCCCGATCTCATGCCCATCTGCAACCAGCGACTCAACGCTCTCGGGATATGACAAGGCGGTGTGCCCAGGCGTGAAGAAACTCCCCGTGATATCGAATTCATCGAGAATCTCTGTGATCCTCCCCACTCCTACTGGGCCGAACTCACCCCGAGAGATGAAGCTGGGAGAGGATGTCGTCACCTGAAGCCAAGGTGCCATACCGTCAAAGTCAAACGTCAGCGCAACTCTGACTCGTGATTCAGCGCTACTCATTTACTCACCTTCACTCGCAGAGTATGGAATGAAGCCGCTCTCAATCAAGCCCCAGCTGAGAGGTCCAGTGTTTCCCAAGTGGGCTGGTTGGCTGTTCATTGGTGCCGCGTAGTTGGCTACCAAATCAGGTGAACCCGCCGACCCGCAGGAGCGGGCGTGACTTAGCGGCACGGTTTTGAATTGAAGGACATCGAGTGAGCCGTACTCGTACCGGACGATCGCCCTTGAGTCTGCAGACATGATGTCCGGTCAGATCCAGAATGAGGTCAGTAACCGTGCTCGAAAGTGGTCAGCGTCGTGTTGCGCCCCTGGCGCCCGCTCCACCACCGCCCAGGAAGAACCCGGCACCAATGACGAACCCGAAGTCATACCAGCCGCCGTTGTTATGGACCTCATAGATGCTGACGGTATCTGAGAACAGAGAGACAATGAAGGCGATCGGAACGATGATTCCCTGCCAGAGTCCCAACCAGAACCCAGCCACGTTGCCGTCTGCCGACGGTGTATCAACAGTTGGGTTGGCTCCAGCGGCACATGCCGACAGGACCACCATCAGAGCAACGGCGATTACAACCCATCGCAGACTCCTGGACATGTGTCTTGCCTTCATTGTGGTCTCCTTGCTGAGCTGCTGTTTACGGTTCATTGGAGGCTGAAGGGTGGGTATCGGTCGGTGACCAACAAGATTGCGTAGGCCTGTATGCGCAAAGCCCATCTGGCCACCCCGACCACGTAGTCGAACAGTCCTCGTGGGTAACGCCCGGTGAAAAGGACAGCGAACCAAGCGATGAAGATCGCGAAGATGGCGCCGATGGCCAGAAGAGCGAGCACGATGTAGTGGGGGATTGCTAGGAACCATTTCACCAACGGCAGCCAACGATTGAGGTCCTGTTCAACGTCTGGGTAGTCGAGCTCGAGATGCACTGACTGCTCATCGGTGGTCGAGGGATACTCATCGGTGAGCAGGGCCAGGTAGGCACCGACACGCATCCCGAAACGAGCGAACTCCCGTCCGAAGTCGAACCACCACCGTGGGTATCGCTGTCGGAACACAATCATCAGCAACGTCGCAGCAAACAGCCCGCCGACGATCCCCCCTCCGCTCTCTGAGGCCTGTGACACGATTTTGCCGGTTTCGGTGACCACAATGGTTGTCACCGTTGAACTCGAGGTTGCTGACAGAAGCCCCGCAATGATGAGGATGGGTATCGCCCAGATCAGACGGAAGAACGTCGAGAACCTGTCAAGTTTCTCGGGATAGTCGATGTCCAAACGGGCTGGGAACGACTCGGTCTGGGTAACCATCGAATGCCTCCTTCGTCATGGCAACACCTGCCGGCGACACTAGCGGACAAGGCATAACCGCTGCTGCCGATCATGTACCGAGTTCCTTTCCCAGATGCGAGGTGTCACAACAAACACCCGTACCACTAGCCGAGGATTTCGCGGATTCATGCGACAGCCTCTGACCAGGGGCTCTAGCTGGCAGTCCCGACCGGGTTCGAACCGGCGTTTCCGGCTTGAAAGGCCGGCGTCCTAGACCACTGGACGACGGGACCAGAGGATGGCTAGAGATTACGCCGGGGTGTGAGTCATCCCAACTCTTGTCTGGCTCTGCCGATGCGCTCCAGGCTGGCCTCCCGTCCCAGGGCAGCCAGTGACTCGAAGAGGGGCGGGCTCACCGACGAACCGGTCACGGCGACCCTGATCGGCTGAAGCGCCTTTCCGACACCGATCGCCATACCTTCGATCATCGAGCGAAGACCAGTCTCGATCGACTCGGTGGACCAGTCGTCGAGGTCCGACAGTGCGAGTCGGGCCGAGTCGAGGATGGCCGGGACGCCTTCCTTGGTCATCACCTTGTTCCATGACTTCTCGTCGTAACTACCGATGTCGTTGAACAGGAACACCACCTGCTCCCCCGCCTCGGGCAAGAGTTTGGTCCTCTCCTGGACCAGCGGTCCGATCTCCTCGAACCTGGCCCACTCGTCGTCGTTGAGAGCCCGGCCCACAGCCGTCTCGACATCGGGCCTGACCAACGCGTTGAACTCCGACGAGTCGAGCGCCCGGATGTACTCGCCGTTCATCCAGGCCAGCTTGTCCGGATCGAACGCCGCCGGGTTCTTGTTGACGTTGGTCAAGTCGAAGGTCTCGACCGCCCGATCACGCGAGAACACCGTCGTCTCGGCGTCCGGAGACCAGCCGAGAATTGCCAGGTAGTTGAAGACGGCATCGGCGAGGAACCCCGCAGCCCGGTATTCCGACAGGGAAGTTGCTCCGTGACGCTTCGAAAGCTTCTTCCCATCCGTCCCGAATAACAGCGGAAGGTGGGCGTAGGTCGGCTCCTCATGGCCCATCGCAC
Source organism: Actinomycetota bacterium (assembly GCA_034658975.1). Classification (GTDB taxonomy): domain Bacteria; phylum Actinomycetota; class Acidimicrobiia; order Spongiisociales; family ZC4RG35; genus SZUA-217. The sequence continues at coordinate 77,800 of JAYEGJ010000001.1, read as the reverse complement.
GGGTCAACAGGATGTGCTTTGGTGTCGAGGGGAGCAGATCCTCTCCCCTTGCGACGTGGGTGATCTCGTAGTCGACGTCATCGACAGTCGACGCCAGGTGATAGGTCGGAGTGCCGTTGCTTCGCAGGATCACGAAGTCGTCGATGTCCTGGGGCTCGAAGCTGACCGTGCCACGAACAACGTCCTCGAAGACGACCGGCGCATCCTGGGGCACGGAAAGCCGGATGACACCCTGCTCAGCAGGGGACTCGGGCTTCCGGATGTAATGGCCGGGGTGCTTGCCTTCCTTCTGCGCCTGCTGGCGGAGGGCCTCCAGTTCATCACCGGGACGGTCATCGAAATACGCAGCTTTCGACTCCACGAGTTGATGAGCCACCTCCCGATAGCGATCCAGTCGATCCGACTGCCGGTATGAGCCATGGGGGCCACCAACGCCAACCCCCTCGTCCCAATCCAGTCCGAGCCAGCGGAGGGAGCCAAGAATCTCGTCTTCGAGCTCCTTGGTTGAACGCTCCTGATCGGTGTCGTCGATGCGAAGTATGAAGGTGCCGCCCTTTGCCCTTGCGTAGAGCCAATTGAAGAGGGCCGCCCTCGCCGTGCCGACGTGGAGCGTCCCCGTCGGCGACGGTGCCATCCGCACTCGCACCGTCATCCGGCCACGACCGGATTGGTGAGAGTGCCGATGCCGTCAACCTCGACGTCCATGACGTCGCCGGGCTCAACCTTGCTCACACCCGACGGCGTTCCGGTGAGGATGACGTCACCGGGGAGCAGAGTCATGAAAGCAGTGATGTACTCGATGATCTCCGCAACGCCGAAGACCATGTCCGAGGTGAACCCGGCCTGGCGGACCTCGCCATTGACCTTGCAGATCACCGCGAGCCTCTCCAGCGGATCCAACTCCGTCTCGATCGCCGGACCGAGAGGACAGAAGGTGTCGAACCCTTTGGCCCGGGTCCACTGAACGTCGGTCTCTTGCAGGTCTCTGGCGGTGACATCGTTGGCCGCCGTATATCCAAAGATGTACTGCGAGGCGTCCTCGGCCTTGATGTGGCGGGCCGGCCGGCTCATCACCACCGCCAGTTCGGCCTCGTGGTGGACCTCCTTGGAGATCTTGGGATGAACAACAGGTTGGTTCTGGCCGATCACCGCCGTGGCTGGCTTCATGAACACCAGCGGCTCTTCGGGGACTTCGCCGTCGAACTCGACGGCATGGTCCTCATAGTTCTTGCCTATGCACAGAACCTTGGTGGGGATCACAGGTGACAGCAGATTGACGTTTGGCCAGGGCACGACGGTCTCGGTCGGCTCCCATGCCACGAAGGGAGAGCCCTTGTAAATCAGCACGCCTTCTGCATCGGCGACGCCATAGGCGATGTCATCGCCGGCTTTGATTCGAACGATCTTCATTTGAAGACCACTAATCCTTGCCGGAGAGACGATGGGCGAACCTGATCTGCTCGGGCTTCGCTGTGATCAGTTCGCGATCTACCTCACCTACCGCGGTAGCGCCAGGACGTTGGTCGTGAGGGACGGCCGCCAGCCACCGCTCCCGCCGCTCAACCCAGTCGGGTCCGGCGTCTTCGGCGTAGCCACAGAGCACGAGTGCTACGTCAATGTCCTCCGGGACAGGAGCGCGACCCAGCGCCGAGGCCCTTGCCAGGACGAGACCGACAACGACAGAATCGAGGCGCGGATCGTCATCGGGCAGTTCGGTTCTTCGAACCAGCTGATACGCCCACCCAGGATCCGGGCCGGCATGCCCGAATCCGGGACCCTCCGGGATATCGTCGGGACCCGAAGGCAGACCGGGCTTCGAGGAGCGCCAGGCAATTGCGGACCCTGGTTGCGGTTTCGATCTTGGACGATCGCTATCGGCGATCTCCACATTGGGCTGTTGGGCCATGACGGGCTCCTTGCTCCTATACGAAGTCGAGCCAGTGCCGGTAGGCATCGAGCTTGCCCATGACCGCGGAACCGAAGAGGTCCTGTGCCTTGCGGGTGATCGGTCCTGGCTTGCCCGGCCCCACAGGCCTCCCGTCCACTTCACGTATAGGAGTCACTTCGGCGGCCGTCCCCGTGAGGAACATCTCGTCGGCGGTGTAGATCGAACCGCGTGCCAGCTCGACCTCACGAACCTCGACGCCCTCGTCGGTGAGTAACTCGATGACCGAGTTGCGGGTGAGTCCCTCGAGGATCCCGGAAGAGACCGGCGGGGTGAACACGACGCCGTCGCTCACGGTGAAGAGGTTCATTCCGCTTCCCTCCGAGATCGACCCGGCCTCATTGAGCATGATCGCCTCGTCGTAACCGTTCCTCGAAGCCTCCATCTTGGCGAGCACCGAGTTCAGGTAACCGCCGGAGCCCTTTGCAGTCGGTATCAACGAGGTATGGGATATCCGCCGCCATGTCGAAACCATGGCAGTGATTCCGTTGTTAATGCCCTCTTCGCCCAGGTAGGCCCCGAACTCGAAGGCCGCCATCATCGTGCTGACGTGGTTGCTGCTCGGATCCAATCCGATGGTGCCTATGTCGTAGAAAACCAACGGGCGGATATAGGCCGATTCCAGTCCGGTGGCCCTGAGCAGTTCTCGGCATGCCTCGTTCATCTCCTCCACCGACCATCTCATCGGGATGCCATAGGCGAGAGCCGATGCCTCGAGCCGAAGCATGTGCTCATTGAGTCTGAATACAGCCGGCCCCTCCGGAGTCTTGTAGGCCCGGATGCCTTCGAACACACCGGTTCCGTAGTGAAGAGCGTGCGATAGAAAATGGACGGTGGCGTCTTCCCATGGGATGAGCTCGCCGTCACTCCAGATATGAGATGCCGGTTCCATCCCCAAAGGCTATACGCAACCGGCGATCATCGAAACCCGGTCCTAATGTCCGCGGGATGAAGCGCCTCGTCGCCTCCTGGTTCGGAACCGGTCTGATCCTCGGAAAAGTCCGCGACAGTGATATGGGATCCGGCACCGTCGGGGCTTTCTTCGCAGCCATTTTCGCAGTTGCCATCGGTGAGACCTGGGGATGGGCGGCGCAGGCGGCGGCAACCGTCGTCGTGGTTCTCCTGTCGATTTGGTCGACACGGGCATTCGTCGAGGAGGAAGGCGACGCCGGATGGATAGTTGTCGATGAAGCGGCAGGGACCTTCCTGGCGCTGATCGGACTCGCCCTCTGGCCCGGTGGCTTGGTCGCCTGGATCGTCTTCAGAGCAGCTGATATCTTCAAAAGAGCATTTCCCGGTGTCGCTCGTGCCGAAAGCCTCTCGGGATCGGTAGGAGTGACGATGGATGATTTGGTTGCCGGTCTTTATGGGCTGGTCGCTGGGCATATAGTCCAGTCGTTGATATAGATCCTGCGTGGAGGTCCAAATGGAATGGCAAGTTTCAACCATCGTGACCGGCGTCGACGGCTCGGAGGGGGGAAACCGGGCGGCAGCCCACGCCGCGGCCATCGCCCGGCACTGGAAAGCTCGGCTTCTTCTTGTGACCGTCGTTCGCACCCCCGAAGGATGGTGGGGTATCGGAGGCGCTCCCCCATCACCCGAGGCGCTGTCGGCCGCCCTCATCGAGGGGCAGCAGAGGATCCTCGCCGAGATCGAGAAGAGCCTGAACCTCGAAGGAGTCGATCACGAAACAGTCGAAGAGTTGGGAGATCCGGTCAATCGCCTGATCGCCGTTGCCGAGAACAACGACGCCGACCTGATTGTCGTGGGCAGGCGTGGCGCCGGACTCGCCGAGCGCATGCTCCTGGGCTCCGTTGCAGACAGGCTGTGCCACCTGTCATCGTGCCCGGTGATGGTGGTGCCCTAGGGCTAGGGGTCCGTCCCTAGGCCTCGACCTTCACGCCACGCCAGAAGGCGACGTAATCCTTGATGGCAGACGCCTTCTTCGAAGGATCGGGGTAGTACCAGGCAGCGTCTGAGTTGGTCTGGCCGGCGACGGAGACGTCGTAATAGCTTGCCTTGCCCTTCCAGTAGCAGCGGGTGTGCGAATTCGACGTGTCGAAATACTCCCGGTTGATGGAGCCGGGCGGGAAGTAATGATTGCCTTCTACGACAATCGTTTCGTCGCTCTCTGCGAGAACGGTTCCATTCCACACTGCCTTTGGCATCAGCTTCCAATCTTGACGGTTCTGCCGGGGTCAACGGACTGTCAACCCGGGCTATTCCGTCCCAGTAATTGATAACTAATCTTGTCCTATGCCGACCGTCGCCGTAGTTCCCGTTAGGTCATTCAGCGTCGGCAAGCAAAGATTGGGCGCGGCCCTCACCGACACGCAGAGAGCATCACTCGGTCGGGCTCTCGCGGAGCAGGTCGGCGGCGCCGTTGAATCATCAGGCCTCCTGCCTCTTTTCGTGACCGCTGATCCCGAGGTGGCCGAATGGGCCACAGGCTCGGGATTCCCATCCATTGCCGATCCCGATGAGGGCCTGAACGCAGCCGCCGCGGCAGGCGCCGAATGGGCCTTGGCAGCCCGGTCACGGTGGGTGGTCCTCCACTCAGACCTGCCTCTACTGATGACAGAAGACCTCGAAGCTCTCGAGGACGCAATCACGTCCGGGGCCGAGGTAATCGCTCCGTCCTCCGACGGTGGAACGTCGGCCTTGAGCGCCTCAACACCGTTCGAATTCGCCTACGGCGCCGGGAGCTTTCATCGCCATATGACCCGGATGACCGAGCCCGTGGTGTTGGCCAGGATCGGTTTCCTCCATGACGTCGATTCGCCGGCCGATCTCCAATCGGCGCAACAACATCCGCGCGGGACGTGGATTCGAAGTGTTCTGACTTGACCGACAACCTATATTGACCAGGAAAGCCATGGAAAAGACAGTCATCATCACGGGCGGAACAGGTGGTCTCGGGACTTCCTTGATTCGCCGACTGGTCGAAGACGACTACCGACTTGCCGTCACCTATCTGATGCCCGAAGAGGCACGCAAATTCGAGGAAAAATTTGAGGTCGATGAGGACCGCCTTCTCCTGACGAGAGTCGACGCCACGAACCCCGAGGCGGTGTCTACCTTGTTCAAGGATGTAGCGGACCGATGGGGATCAATCCACGGTGTCTGCTCACTCGTCGGCGGTTGGGCCGGAGGGCGAGACGTGGACGAGACCGACGATGTGCGGCTGGAGAGAATGCTCGACCTCAACCTTCGATCAGCCTTCTACGCCACGAGGGCCGCCATCCCATATCTCAAGGAGACGGGATGGGGACGAATCATCCTTGTTGGGAGCAGGGCCGCTGTCGACTTCCCCGCAGGTCAGGTTGCGTTCAACATCGCGAAAGCCGGCGTCGTCGCGTTGGCCCGAAGCGTTGCTCAGGAACTCGATGGCTCTGGGGTCACCGCGAACGTGCTGATGCCTTCGGTAATCGACACTCCCGTAACCCGCAGGTCGCTCCCCTACGCCGACTATGTCAATTGGCCAACACCCGACGAGATCGCCGCGGTGGCTCAGTTCCTCTTGTCCGACGAATCCGGCGTCATGAACGGAGCAATGGTCCCGGTCTACGGTCAGGCGTAGAACTCGACCCAGGCCCCGTGATGGTGGGCCTGGCCAAACTCCTTCCACCCGGTGCCGTCGTCGACCCTGAGGTTCGGCCACTGATTCGGGCTGGTGTAGACCTCAAACGTGACACGCACGACGTCTCTCTGGTTTCGAGCCTGCTGGATTACTCGATCCAGGGACTCCCTTTGGCCGACGGAGAACTGATTCAGGGTCAAGGAGTTCATCACAACCGCGGGTTCTCCGGGCGAAAGCCCATCGAGAACCGACTGCAAGGTCTCGACCGCGTTGCCGGCGACGTAGCTGATGGGCACGTCTGCGACGAGGTCCAAGGCTGCGTTCAGTCGAGGCTTCCGATCGTTTTCCTCCGGCCAGATGAGAGCGTTGAGCCATCGCCGGTCTTCGGCGTTCGTCGGCAACACGGGATTGAGATCGAGTCCTACCCGGCTGATGAACTCCACATCTCGAGGCACAACCATCGTTCCCCTCAACTCCGATTCCAGGATCAGCGGTGAGTCCGCCCCCCACTCGAGATCACCCCATCGATAGCCATACCTGTCCATCGCCAGGTTGAGCCCGGCGCTGGTGCCCACGTCGATGAGGTGGCAGGCATCGAATGGCACCGAGGCGACCGCGGGGAACAGTGCCGTGCAACGCAGACACTCGTTGGTCTGCGTGAAGCGAGTCCGCCCTATCTCGGCGATCTCTTCCTCATGGGTCACAACGAAATCGATGAAGAACGGGCCTATTTCACTTGCCGGACCGGGCTCGTCGGTGTGATTCGGGTAGAAGGCGCAAAGGGCCTGATCGGGCTCATCGTCGAGAAGGAACTGGACCGCAGCGAAGAGGATGTTGAGCTGGGGTGTGTTCTCGATCCGGTTGAGCACCCGTATCAATTCATCGCTGGAGGCGACCACCTCGACGAGTTGGGTGTACAGCGGAGACGCTTCTGTGTACGCGGCAAACCCGCGCACCTCCTCTGGTGTCGAATACTCGATCTGGGTCAAAACTCCTCGCGCCGGTACGCAGTGGCCAGGGCGTCGGCGTACTCATTCCAGCGATTGCCGCCGTGGGCCCTGATCCACTGGATGCTGACATCGGGTCGCGCTCGGGCCAGTGAGTAGGCCTCCTTCACCAGTTCGATGTTTTTGATCGCCCCGGGAGACTTCTTCTTCCAACCCTTGGCTTCCCAACCTGCCGCCCACTTCGTCAGGATGTTGACCACCAGTTGGGAATCGGTGTAGATGACAACTGGCGTGTCACCGGGAACCATCTTGAGCCCGGCGATCATGGCCGTGAGTTCCATACGATTGTTAGTGGTATGGCCGTCGGCGCCGTAATCCTCCCTGACGACCTCATCGTCGACAACCAGTACTGCTCCCCAACCCCCCGGACCCGGGTTGCCTTCGGATGCCCCGTCTGTGAAGACGCCGGTCTTGGGGCCACCGGTGAAAGTGGCCAACACCTCGCCGGTGGTCATGTCCTTGTTCTTCGTCGCAGTAGTCACCGTGTCGCTGCTCTCCGCTGCGGCAGACACAGATTTCTTGGCGTTATCAGAGTTCCGGCAATCGAGACACTGCTTCGGCGTCCAACCCGGATACTTGTCGAGAATGTCCTGACGGAGCTCGAACTCCTTGCCACAGGTCTCGCACGTGAACATCAGGCCCTCATCTCGAACACCGAGACGAACTGTGGCGACTTGAAAAGCTGGAATTCGCTGTGGAGCTCCGCCAGGCCGGTCGGCTCCATGAGCCCGCGTAGTTTCGATGGCCACAGCTTGTGACAGTGCACCTGACGCGCCTTGAACGGCGTGCCGTGGAGGATGATCGAGGTCGGGATGGCGTAGAGGCCCATGATCGGCTCGGCCGGGTAGATGTGGAGGGCCTTGCCACCGGGCTTGAGCACCCGAGCCATCTCTGAGATGGCTCCCTCGATGTCGGGGATGTGCTCGAGGGCATGCACCGACAAGACCGCATCGAAGGTTGCGTCGTCGAATTCGAGAGCCTCACCTCTCATATAGAACACACGGTCGCACTCCGATACCTCGCGGGCGTTCGGGTTGGCGTCGATCCCGGTGATATCGACCCCACGGTCGGCGAGACGCTTGGTCAGGTGTCCCTGGCCACAGCCCACCTCCAGCACACGTTGATTGGACAACGGGAGCAAGCGATCGATGTTCTTGAGGTGTGAGGGATCCCAACGGTTGATAAGCACGTAGCGACGGGAGTCGTATTCAGCCATCGGCAGAGAGGCTATTGCAGAGACTCGAGATGTGGCGCAACCGAGTAGTCGAGGATCTCAGGTCCCCGCTCGGTCATCCCCACATGACTGACTGAAGTGTTGGCCGGCGTGAACAGGGACTCGGCATGACTGTCCCCGTTGGTCGTGAGAGAGGAGATGTAGGAGCGGATGGCTCCCCCGTGGGCAACGACGGCTGTCGGCTCCCCGTCCGCACGCTCGATATCCCCGACGGCATTGGCGAAGCGAGCCGTCAACTCACCCCAGCTCTCGCCGGTCTCTCCACGCCTGAGATCGACACCGTCCCGGAATATATGCTCCATGAGCTCGGACCACCCGGCGAGGATCTCATCGGTGGTCATCCCTTCCCACTTGCCCATGTGGATCTCCTTGAAATCCTCGATGGGTATCACGCCGTTGGCGGCGATGCGCCCGGCCGTTGTCGCGGCCCGTTTCAGTGGTGACGTGTAGACGAGACCGATCTGTCCGTACCATTCACTGAGAGCGGCAGCCTGATCAAGACCGGTTTCATCGAGGTCCCAGTCGCCACGCCCCTGCCATCGCCCTTCTACGTTGGCCCTGGTCCGGCCGTGCCGCACGAATGCAATCACGTGGTGACCCGCATTGAGGCCGGTTTGAACTGCGCCTGATCGAGGGCCTAGATGTCCGGTGTCGTTGAACGACGCCAGACGGGGCTGCCCGAATTGCCACACGACGCGGGTGATTGCCGTATTGGCCGTGAATGAGTGTGCTCGGTGTTCCCCACCTGCAAGATGACGGTGCAGGACGGCCTGCATGAACCCCCCATGCGTCACCACGGCGACTCGCTCGGTGTCGCTCATCGACTCGGCCAGCGAGTCTACGGCATCGAGAGCCCGTCGGCCGGCCTCTTCGAGTGTCTCTCCGGTTCCGCCCATTGGCTTGGTACGGGTCCGAATCGCCTCGTTCAACGCGTCGCCGTCGCTTTCCTGGATCTCGCTGATCCGCATGCCTTCCCAGCGGCCGAGATCTATCTCGATGAATCTCTCGTCGACCTCGGCTCCATCGAAAAACGCTGCTGCGGTTTGCCTGGTGCGCTCGAGCGGAGAAGCGACTGCCCTGTCGAACCTCCACGACACCAGCCTCTGGCTGAGATCATCGAGGCTCGCCTCGCCGGTATCGGAGAGAGGACCGTCGGTTCTTCCGTTCCAGACTCCGTCGATGTTGGCCTGCGACTCGGCATGGCGGATGAACACGATCTCCTTGTGTTCGGCTGGGCGCTGATAGGGCATTGTGTTCATCGGATCGAAAGGATAAGACCGGTGACCGTTGAGCAGTTAATCCTCATGAAAGAGGGGACACTCCTCACATCTGTCTGTTTCGGCTAGCCGACGAAGGCCGAGGCGAAGATCAGAGAAACAATGGTCATCACCTTGATGACGATGTTCATCGACGGGCCGGAGGTGTCCTTGAACGGGTCGCCAACGGTGTCGCCGATGACTGCCGCCTTGTGGGAATCGCTCCCCTTGCCGCCAAAGGCACCAGCCTCGATGAACTTCTTGGCGTTGTCCCAGGCGCCACCCGCGTTGGCCATGAAGATGGCCAGCAGGAATCCGGTGACAAGCGCTCCACCGAGGAGACCGCCCAGAGCCTCCACGTTGATGAAACCGACCACGAGAGGGAGGGCGATGGCGAGTGATCCGGGAATGATCATTTCCCGCAACGCTCCTTGCGTGGCGATGTCGACGCAGGTGGTGTAGTCGGGTTTGGCCTCCGGGTCGCCTTCCCTCAGTCCAGGAATCTCCCTGAACTGGCGACGAACCTCGTCGATCATCTTCCCGGCGGCCCGACCCACGGCGTTCATGGTGAGGGAACCGAAAAGGAATGTGAACATAGCTCCGACGAAGAGACCGATGGTGACTTCGGGTGTGGCGATGTTGATGCTTTCGAGGCCAACTGCCTTGGTGTAGGCGTTGAACAAAGCGAGGGCAGTGACGGCGGCGGAGGCGATGGCAAAACCCTTGGCGATGGCCGCTGTCGTGTTACCCAAGGAGTCGAGGGCGTCAGTCGCCTCGCGCACTTCAGGGTCGAGATGGGCCATTTCTGCGATCCCACCTGCGTTGTCGGCAATCGGCCCATAGGCGTCCACCGAGATCGTGATCCCAAGCGTCGCGAGCACGCCGATGGCGGCGATGGCAACGCCGTAGACACCGCCACCCTCACCCATCGCCCAATCACCGGCGGCAAAGCTGACGCCGATGCCGGTGGCCACGACCATGACCGAGAAGGCAGCGGAGCGCATCCCTTCGGCGATGCCGGAGATGATCACCGTGGCAGGACCGGTCTGTGTCTGGCGGGCGATCTCCTTGACCGTCTTGTAGTGATCGGAGGTGAACCACTCCGAGATCTTGCCGACGAACCATCCGACCATGAGACCGGCGATAACGGCTACCCAGATGCCGAGCCAGTTGTCGACCAAGTCGCCGAAGATCCAGTAGGCAAGACCGGCAACGCCAATGGCGGTCACGATCATGGCGAAGTTGGTGCCTCGGTGGAGGGCAGCGGCGAGATGTGCCTCGTCTTTGGCCTTGACCAGGAACGAGCCGATGATCGAGGCGAACATGCCGAGGGCGGCAACGGCGAGCGGGAACATGATTGCCTCGGCCTGAAAACCGGCACCGGCGAAGACCAGAGCCGAGTAGGCGACGGGGGCGACAATGGCCCCGATGTAGGACTCGAACAGGTCGGCACCCATCCCGGCGACGTCGCCGACGTTGTCACCGACATTGTCGGCAATGACGGCAGGGTTGCGTGGATCGTCCTCGGGAATCCCCGCTTCGACCTTGCCCACCAGGTCGGCACCGACATCGGCGGCCTTGGTGTAGATACCGCCACCAACACGAGCGAACAGGGCGATCGACGAACCGCCCAGACCGATAGCGGTCACGATGTTGACCCAGTTGGGGTCTCCGATCACATCCTTGAAGAACCAAAAGCCGAAAGAGATGCCCAACAGCCCGAGACCGGCCACGGTGAACCCCATCACCGCGCCACCACGGAAGGCGACAGGAAGGGCGGCCTTGATGCCACCTGTGCGAGCGGCCTCGGTTGTCCGTGAGTTGGCAGCTGTGGCAATGCGCATTCCGACATATCCGGCGAGAGCCGACAGGACCGCGCCGAACACGTAGGCCACCGCGCCCCATGGGCGGCCCCAGTCGAGCAGCACGGCAATGAGAACCGCCATGATCACCACGAAGACTGAGACCCAGGTGTACTCGCGCTTCATGAAGGCCATCGCCCCGTGACGTATGGCCGTTGACAGTTCGACCATGCGCTCGTTGCCCCGAGGGAAGGCCAAAACGGCGCGGGAGAAGTACACGGCCAAAACGAGGGCGGCGACACCAGCCACAAGCGCGATGTACAGAATCGTGTCCGTCATGTTGAGGATTCCTCCGGAAAAGGCAGGGGACTAGGAGCGGCGGCGGAGTATAGGGAACCACCCGATTCGAAGAGAACCCGAAAGGGAAAAGAGCCAGGAGCAGCCAGAGCACTAGTCACTTTGCGTTGGTTGGATATGATCCGAAAGCTTTTTGGACTTGTGGTCGATGTTGGTGTGGATGAGCAGAAACGCGTTCGCCGTGCCTCGTCGGGCCGTCCGCTTTTTGCATGATCGGCCCGGCTCCCTTTCTTCAACGCGTCTCGAGATGGGTTGGGTGTTTGAGTCGGTTGGCCCCTTGGTGTCTGCGGGGCCAAGGCCAGGGGTCTTGGTATGACTTCGACTCACAGCTTCGAATCAGTGCTGGACGCAGCCAAGCTCGGCTCAGATTGGGCTTGGGCTGCTCTGTACGGCGAGATTGCAGCTCCAGTGATGGGGTTCTTCCGGTGTCGCGGTGTAGCTGACCCGGAGGAGGCGACCGGGGACGTTTTCCTCGAACTCGCCCGAGGAGTGGCCGAGTTTGACGGTGGTCGGGCGACGTTCCAAACCTTCGTCTTTTCTATTGCTCACAGAAGGCTTCTCACCGAGAAGCACTATCCGAAAAGGCGGGCCCGGAGCGTTCTCGCTGATCAGGTGTTGGACCGTCTCCATTCTGACGTTGAAGGGATGGGCGCCGTCGCCGCGACAGAGGTTCCAGAAGAGGTTCGTCGGACATTCGAGATGTTGACAATCGAGCAGCGTGATGTTCTCGCGATGCGGGTTGCCGGCCTCTCAATCGAACAGGTCTCCGAAGTCTTGAACCGGAGTGGGAAGACCGTCAGGGAACTTCAGAGGCAAGGCATAGCCCGAGTCGGCGGTCGCACCTGGCCTGACCTGATCGACCGTGACCTCGACCGGCTTATCGACGGGTCTCCGTCACCCACCGAAGACCTCGCTCCTTTGTCGTCTTTCATCAGCGCTCTCAAAGGTTTAGCTGCTGTGTCGCCGTCGCCCGGGTTCGTTGAGCGTCATGTTGGGAATGCGGTGTCGATGGTTTCAACCAGCCATCAGACGGTTGCCGTTCGAGCTCCCCGGCGCGGTGGGACCGTGGTGGCCGGGTTGAGAAGGCGTGTTGCTGCAGGGGCCACCAGTCTGATGATGATTGTTGGGCTGACCGGGGTTGCGTGGGCCTCCGACTCTGCCAGCCCGGGAGACTGGAACTACGCAATCGACCGCGCCCTTGAATCCATTGGCATCGGAGCCGGCGGAGCCGAAGAACGACTCCTGGAACTCGCCGTCAGCGGCCAGGATGGAACACCCACGGGGACTGTCCAGGCAGGTGCCGGCGGTGAGGGCGGAACCATCCCATCGCAGCGACCACTGGCGAGCCCCGAAGCGTCCGGCCTGGAACGAGCGGCCATCACCGTGGCCGATATCACCGCAGGCAGCGGACGAGCCAACGAAGTCAGGGCTGGAGTGTCGATCCTGCTCGACTATCTGATGAATCCAGACACGGTCGACGCCCCGACGGTGGCTGATCTTGTCAAACAGTTCAAGCAGGCCAACGCCAACTCAATTGGACACGGACCGGAAGACAATCCGGGGCAACAACGCCGACCAGAAACCGGCAAACCAGCCGAAACCGGCAAACCAAATCCCTAAGGCTCGTCCCCTCCAGGTGAGGGCCGACCGAATGGGATGGCTCTCATTGGACGCAGAACCAGTTGCCCTCCGGGTCGTACATCTCGATCCAGATCTCTCCGGCCATCCCGGCCGCCTCTCTCTTGAAGGTGGCACCTAGCGCTTCGAGACGTGCCCGCTGCTCCGCCAATCCGGCCGTCCTTTCCTCCTTGCCCAAAGCGGTGCCAACCTGACCGACAGCGTTGATGTCTATGTGGACACGTTGATTCGGCGCTCCTCCGTTCCAACGCTCGAAGAGCAACCGTGGTCCTGTCCCATCGGGATCGACCGCAGCCGAGATGTCGTTCCGGTTGGCCTCGGGAATCCCGACGGTATCGGCGAACTCGTCCCACGAGTCGAACCCTTCAGGGGGAGGCTGGACCACGTAGTCGAGAGCCTCTGCCCAGAAGGCACTCAGCCCGGCTGGATCATCACAGGCGATGACAAATTGTATGCCGTGAGCCATAGGCCGAGCCTACGCCCTCCCATCAGACCTGGAAGCAACGGGCAAGGCGGCGACCCGATCCGGATACTCTCTTCACGGCAGATCCCCTTTCATCGAGTTCGGTACCGATCGAAGAACTCCTCAGAGCTGAACCGGAAGTCGAGATGACCTGGGGCTGCGACCTGGTTCAGATACCCCCATCCCAACAGACGCACCCTGCGGCGTTATCACCGGCACCTCGCTGGACCCCCGCATTGTTAGATGTGCGGCTGCACCTGGTTGCTTCGGACTGAGATGGGGCGTTGGACACAGCTAGGAGAGTTTCCCTGCGATCGTCACGATGAGAAACGTCGTGCTGAGGCCATTGAGAAGCATGTGCACAGCCATTCCAAGGTAGATGTTGCGTTTCCACCAGACGGCGTAGGCGAGGGGTGTCACACCGACGACTCGCGTCAGCAGGCTCCAGGGACTCCAGAAGTGGTAGAGGGAGAAGAGGGCTGAGTTGACGAAGGGCGCCCATTTTCCCATCTGTGACATGCGGGGCAGGAGGTATCCCCGGAAGTAGAGCTCTTCCACACCAGGACCAACAAAGATGTTCATGACGGCGTAGACGATCAGGGTGACCGTCCAGGCGCCCGAGGAGTACGCCGCCACATTGTCGAGCGGGACAAGCTCGACGAACCAGGGGGGCAGCCAACCGAACACCGCGTCGAGGATGGTGGGGTCGAGCAGCGACAAGGTCAGGAACCCGACCAAAGAGACCGCGAACACAGCCGGGAACACGGTCACCCATTCACGGGTGGAAAGCGGTTCACGGAAACCGACCGCTGCGAACCAGCCCCCTCCGGCACGCCGCCCTGCCCACAGTACGAACCCGAACTCCCATGGGATTATGACCGCCAGTACAGCAATGAAGAACGCCAACACCGGCGGATACCCAGCGGCCTCCAACGGCTGAGCGATAAACACGAACAGGATCGTCGCCAGCGCCCCCGGAGCAAGATGCAGGAGGATCAGTCGTGGAATCGACATCGGAGAAACCTCGGCAGCTTCGTCCGTTGGGTAGCCGCCTTCGGACTCCAGCACCCCGAAACGTGTGTCGAGCTTTTCTGCGCTCACCTAGCGCCTCCTTGTATAGAAACCGGACATACAACTCAGGTCAGTCGTACCTGCTTCGACACCACAGGGCTAGGGCCAAAAGCCCGCCCATGATCGGCATTGTGCGCCTTCAAATGCACCGACTTCCCTGGTCGGCGCAACTGCGGATCGCGAGGTCTCAGACTTCACCTCGACTGGCTCTCTTACCCACAAATCAGACGGATTATCCGGACGGGCCGTGTCGGCTCCCGGGTCGCCTCGGTTGCTCGAAGATCTCCGATAGCGGTCCGAGATGGATCAGTTCGGGGTGTGGCCCGCGCCACAAGCCCATGATGGCCGGCGTAAGTGCTACAGCCATGAGCACCACGCCGGAAGTGACTCGAAGACGCGAGCCCTTCAGGCAGTATTCGGCGTCGGAGCAGTAGCGGACATCCGCCTCATCTTCTCCGTACAACATGCCCCACGAGTCGGGACACACCACGGTCGCGCGCACACGATCACCGTCATCGTTACGCGTGTAACGCCGGACCTCCTGGTCAAACGGGGTGAAGACCAGGACATAGGTGACAAGAGCACCGAGAACGAGAACTATGAGACCGGAACGTCGATACATGGTCGACCCTCAGTTTTAGGAACCTCCCGAAATAGGGAGGCATCGCCTACGAGCCCGACCCGAGCGAGGCGAACAGATTGGTCAGAACCAGCTCTCGTCTGAGATTGGCCTGGATGTCGACAACCGCATCCAGGACCTCCTCCGCCGATCCGACAGCCTTTCGAGGGGCGACGTCGGTGAACGGGCCCAGCTCGAGATCGCTGTTGCGAACCGGCCCGCCCATCTGAAGCGACGCCGAGTCGCTGTACCAGGAGGCCAGGATCTCGAGACCGCTGACCAAGAGCGACATCTCGACCCTGCGACGCGCCCTCTGTGCCTTGTCCTTCGGAAGTTCGGATGGAACCGAATCCTCAACCAATGGAGCCATCTCGGTGAGGACCACCGACGCCAACCGCTGAGCGTCTCCGGGGTGAGCGGTGACCCGGCCGGGAACCGATAGCCACATCTCTCGAAAGGCCGCCACCTCGGGGCGGGTCATGAGAGCCAAGGCCAGGCCGGGGCGCCCGCCGGACACGACGGCAACACCCTTCGCCTGCTCCTCGTCGACTCCCCTGCTCACCAGGGCGGCCACGATCTCGGGAAGGGGCACCCTCCCCATGTGAATCGTGCGGCACCGAGAAGCCACGGTCGGCGGAAAGTCGTCCTCGGATTCCGCCACGAGAAGGAAGGAGACCGACGCGGTCGGTTCCTCCAATGTCTTGAGCAGGGCGTTCGCCGCGGACTCTGTCATGGACCCGGCGTCGGGGAAGAGAAACACCGAGCGGGCCGCCTCTATCGGCGCCATCGAGGCCCGCGCCACCACCTCGCGTGCCTGGTCGACTCCGAGGCTGGTCGCACCTTCCGGCTCGAGGACAGTCAGATCGGGGTGGTTCCGGGCCAGAGCAAGGCGTAGCGCCCGATCGTCGTCCTTCCCGCCCAGGAGGCCGGCGGCAAAACGGAGGGCGACGTGTCCCTTGCCAACCGACTGGGGGCCGGCGAACAAATAGGCCTGGCCCGGTTTGGCCAGCTCTGCCTCGAGAAGCTCGACGACCTTCAGGTGTCCGATGACGTCGTCGAACAACGCGTTCACGTCACGGTCTCCACGATCGTCGCCGCCAGTTCTCCGACAGACCGAGAGCCGTCCAACACGACCACCTTGTCGTCGGTCTCACCAAGGGCCAGATAGGACGCTCGCACTCTCTCCTGGAAATCGACACCCTGCTTTCCGATGCGATCGGGGTCGTGCTGTCTCGCCAACGCCGTTGCCGGGTCGACGTCGAGAACGAAGACGTGGTCAGGGACCACACCGCCGAGGCCGGCTTCGTTGATGTCGCGAATCCTGTCTTCTCCAAGACCCCTGCCCCGCCCCTGGTAGGCGATCGACGAGTAGTACGTCCGGTCGCTGATTACCCACTTGCCTGCGTCGAGCGCCGGTCGGATCACCTCGCTGGTCAGTTCCGCACGCTGAGCGGCAAACAAAAAGACTTCGGCCCAATCGTCGAGCCGATCCGAGTCGAGCAGCAAGAGGCGGATGGCCTCCCCGAGGGGTGTTCCTCCCGGCTCTCGAACCACGATCACCTCGTGTCCGAGACCTTCGAGAAGCTCGGCAAGGGCCTCCGCTACGGTGCTCTTTCCACTCCCGTCGCCACCTTCGAGGGCGATATACCTCTTCACAAACGCCACGGTAACCAGCGACGGTGACGCATTATCAAGATTGACATAACCTCTCCAGATACGGTCAACTCACCCTCAATGCCCAAGACACTTGTAATAGTCGAGTCGCCAACCAAGGCCCGCACCATCTCCGCATACCTCGGCCCTGACGCCGTTGTGGAGTCTTCGATGGGTCATATCCGCGACCTTCCGCGCTCGGCCGCCGAGATCCCCGCACGAGCCAAAGGTGAGGACTGGGCGCGCCTCGGAGTCAACGTAGATTCCGACTTCGAGCCCCTCTACGTGGTTCCCAAGGAGCGGAAGAAACAGGTCAAGAAGCTCAAGGATCTGATCAAGGATGCTGACGAGCTCTACCTCGCCACCGATGAAGATCGCGAAGGAGAGGCCATCGCCTGGCATCTCATCGAGGTGCTCAAACCGAAGATTCCAGTCCATCGGATGGTCTTCCACGAGATCACCAAGCCGGCGATCGAAGCCGCATTCGGGAACCCCCGCGATATCGATGATCGGTTGGTTCAGGCCCAGGAGGCGAGACGGATCCTCGACCGCCTTTACGGGTTCGAGGTGTCACCAGTTCTCTGGAAGAAGATCCAGCCGAAGCTGTCGGCCGGGCGTGTCCAGAGCGTGGCGGTCAGAGTCGTCGTCGAGCGTGAGCGCGAGCGCGTCGTATTCAAGAACGCTGGATACTGGGGGATCGAAGGCTTCTTTGCTCCTTCTGCCAACCTCGATCAATCGTTCACGGCCACCCTCAGGGAAGTCGATGGGAAGCGCATCGCAGCCGGGAAGGACTTCGACAGCTCGGGCAAGGCCAAAGACGATGTCGTCGTGCTCGACCAACCCGCTGCCACCGCCCTGGCTTCAGGACTCGCCGGAGCCGACTTTGATGTGAAGTCCGTCGAGTCGAAGCCCTACACCTCGAGGCCCTATCCCCCGTTCAGAACGTCCACACTCCAACAGGAAGCGGGGAGGAAGCTGCGCTTCTCCTCATCGAGAACAATGTCGGCGGCGCAGCGTCTCTATGAGAACGGCCACATCACGTATATGCGGACCGACTCGGTCGAGTTGTCCGACTCGGCCATTTCCGCGGCCCGGTCCCAGATCGCCAAGCTGTACGGCAAGGAGTACCTGTCCCCGAAACCGAGGAAATACTCCGGCAAGCAGGCCAAGGGGGCCCAGGAGGCCCACGAGGCGATCCGGCCGGCCGGCGAGAGCTTCCAGACTCCCGAGCAGTTGGCGAGAGAGGTGGGCCCGGACGAAGCGGCGCTTTACCGGCTGATCTGGCAGCGGACCGTCGCATCGCAGATGGCCGACGCCAAAGGCGTGACCGTTTCGGTTCGGGTCGGGGCTACCGCGACTTCGGGAGAAGACGCACTCTTCGGAGCCTCCGGTCGGACCATCACATTCCCCGGCTACTTCCGGGCGTACGTTCAGGGAAGCGACGACCCCGAGGCAGACCTGGACGACAAGGAGAAGATGCTGCCACCGCTCGAGGAGGGTGACGGACTTGCCATTCAGAGACTCGAGCCCACCGGCCATGAAACCCGGCCACCGGCCCGGTACACAGAAGCGTCCCTGGTTCAAAAACTCGAGGAACTCGGCGTCGGGCGCCCCTCGACCTACGCCTCGATCATGTCCACCATTCAGGACCGTGGCTACGTCTTCAAGAAGGGCAGCGCCCTCGTCCCGACCTTTACGGCCTTTGGGGTGGTGTCCTTGCTCGAGAACCACTTCCCCAAACTCGTGGACTACGAGTTCACGGCCTCAATGGAAACCGACCTCGACCGCATCGCCGCCGGGGAAGAAGACTCGGTCCCCTGGCTGACCGCCTTCTACTTCGGAGACGATGGACTCAAGGAGAAGGTCGCAAACCGCCTCGACGAGATCGACCCCAGGGCCATCAACTCGATTCCTGTCGGCACCGACGACCAGGGCAACGACATCGTCGCCAGGATCGGTCGGTACGGCCCCTACGTGGAGCGGGCCGAAGAGCGGGCATCCATACCCGACGACATGGCGCCCGACGAGATCACCGTCGAGAAGGCAATCGAACTGATTGAGACGCAGAACGCCGGTGACAAGATCTTCGGGACCGACCCGGATTCCGGTCTGACAGTGTTCGGGAAGACCGGCCGCTTCGGACCCTACATCCAACTCGGCGAACAGGAAGAGGGCAGCAAGGAAAAGCCGAAACGCGCCTCGCTCTTCAAGACGATGGAAATGGACGCCCTCGGCCTTGACGACGCCCTCAAGCTCCTGTCACTCCCCCGCACCGTCGGACAGGACCCTGAAGGGATCGACATCGTCGCCCTCAACGGCCGCTACGGGCCGTACATCCAACGCGGCGACGACCGACGCAGCCTGGAGACCGAAGACCAGCTATTCACCCTCACTGTCGAGGAGGCGTTGAAGGTCCTCGCCGAACCGGCGCGACGCCGCGGGCAGTCCCGTTCGGGTCCACTTCGGGAGCTGGGCAAGGATCCCGTCTCCGGCAGGGAAGTCACCGTCCGCTCCGGTCGCTACGGCCCTTACGTGACCGACGGAGAAGCCAACGCCTCGCTCCGAAAGGGCGACACACCCGAGAAGATCACGATCGAAAGGGCCGCCGACCTGCTGGCTGCCCGGCGAGAGCGAATGGC
Organism: Actinomycetota bacterium; assembly: GCA_034658975.1. Taxonomy (GTDB): domain Bacteria; phylum Actinomycetota; class Acidimicrobiia; order Spongiisociales; family ZC4RG35; genus SZUA-217. Next base: position 58,536 of record JAYEGJ010000001.1, on the reverse strand, counting down.
CAAGTAGAAGCGTTACTCTTGAGAGGTGACCGCTTCAATTCAGGCTTCCGACCTTCACTTCTCCTACGACTCCAAGCTCGCTGTTGATGGTGTGACGCTCGAAGTCGCAGAAGGAGAAATCCTCGGCTTCCTCGGACCCAACGGTGCGGGCAAGTCGACCACCATCAAGATGCTCACCGGCCAGCTCAAACCTGACTCGGGCTCGATCAGATTGCTCGATATGGACATGTCGTCGGATCGCGAGGAGATCCAGGCGCGCATGGGCGTGTGTTTCGAGGAGAAGAACCACTACACCAAGATGACCGGCAGAGAGAACCTCGAGTTCTTCGGCAAGTTGTTTGGGGTCGAAGGCCTCGATGCCGAAGGGTTGCTCGAGAAGGTCGACCTCGTCGATCGGGCCGACGATCGGGTTTCCTCCTACTCCAAGGGAATGCGGCAGCGACTGATGATTGCCCGCACCATCTCCAACCGGCCCGACGTGCTCTTCTTCGACGAGCCGACCGACGGTCTCGATCCCATCTCTGCCAAGGCGATCCGGAGCGTGATCAAGGAGGAGGCCAGCCGAGGAGCAGCCGTGCTTCTCACCACTCACGACATGATGGAGGCCGACACCATGTCGGATCGGGTCTCCTTCATCAACGAGGGACGGGTCCTGATAACCGACACCCCGGAGAATCTGAAGCTGGCCTACGGGCAGCGAAATGTCCGGGTCCGAAGTCGCAATGGCGGGGAAGTCGACGAGGTGGTGATCCCCATGGACGAGGAGGGGGCGGGCGAAAGACTCCGGAGCCTGCTCACCGACGAGGTGATGACGATTCACACCGAAGAGGCGACTCTCGAGGACATCTTCATTCAGATGGCCGGACGAGGGCTCGAGTGAGCAACGACCCTGAGGGGGAACGACCCCCCTCGAACCCCCCGACGAGCCGGCCGGCCATCGTCGGAGCGATCATGGCAAAGGATCTCAAGGAATTCTCGCGGGATCGATTCTGGCTCTTCATGAGCATCCTCGGCCTGGTCTTCTACGTCGGCCTCTTCTGGTTCCTTCCGTCGGAGGTCGATGAGAGCTTCTCCATGGGTGTGGTCACTGGCCAGAGCTTCGATTTCAACGCTCCCACCGGAGGGAACGGGAGCGAGGGCCTGACGATCGTCGAATACGACAACATCGAAGACCTCACCGCTGCCGTTGAGCAAGGGGATGAGGTTGTGGTCGGCATGGCCCTCGACCCGGACCTCAGCAATCCCACGATCCAGGTCTACATCGGGCCCGGTGTGCCGGTATCTCTCGAGGGCGCCATGGAGGGAATCGCTGCAGAGATCGCCTATTCGGTGCTCGGCGTGCCTCCACCGGTGTCGGGCTTCGCCACCGAAGAGATCATCCTGGGTGAGGATCGCGCGGGCGACCAGGTCTCGCTTCAGGAGAAGTTCAGGCCGATGCTCGCCTTCATGATCTTGATGGTCGAGATGATGGCCCTGGCCGGATTGATCGCCTCCGAGATCCAGACCAAGACCGTCAAGGCGATCACCGTGACACCGGCTCGAGTCTCTGACTTTCTCACAGCCAAGGCCATCTTTGGCACGGCCCTCGCCTTCATCCAGGTTGTCCTTCTGCTCGTCGCCATCGGGGGATTCGGCACCGGCGCGGCCATCCTGGCAACTGCGGTGTTCCTGGGGTCGATTCTCGTCACGGGGTTCGGTTTGCTGGCCGGCTCGATCGGCAAGGACTTCATCAGCATCATCTTCTGGAGCATGCTGTTTCTCATCCCGCTTTTGATCCCGGCGATGGCACTTCTCTTCCCTGGAAGCACGGCACCTTGGATCAAGGTTCTTCCCTCCTGGCCCCTGGCCCAGGTCCTGGTCGACGTCACTGCGTATGGGGCTGGGTGGGTCGAGATGGCCCCACTTCTTGGCTTGCTCGCCCTGTGGGGATTCGGTGCGCTCGGGCTCGGCTGGGCCGTGTTGGGACGAAGGGTGCAGACCTTGTGAGCACGAGACACGCCGCCACGATCCTCGGGCGAGACATCCGTCTCAGCCCCAGGAGTCCATTCGTTCTCTATGCGCTGATCATCCCGGTCCTGCTGACTGTCCTGGTCCAGGGGGTATTCGGCGACCTCTTCGCTCCCCAGCCGAGGCTGGTGATAGCCGACGAAGGGAGCTCGGAGATCTCCCTGGAGGCAGCCGCCGGGCTGGAAGGGATCACTGTCACGTTCGCCGACAACCTCGACGAGATGATGGCGATCGTGGAAGCCAACGATGCCGATGCCGGCCTCTACCTGCCTGCCGGGTTCGACGACGAGGTGATCGCCGGGAACCAGCCGCCACTCTCATTCTTCGTCGGTGGCGAAAGCCTGGCCTCCAACCGAATCATCCTCGGAATCACAGCACTCCAGCTGATCCGAGGGCTCGAGGGGGGAGAGCCACCAGTTGACGTGGTCGTCATCCAACTGGGCGAGTCCGGCGTCGACATCGACCTGAGGCTCCTGCCAATGCTGATGATGATGGTGGTCGCAGTGGCTGCTGCGTTCATCCCGGCGGCAAGCCTGGTCCAGGAGAAAGAGGACAGGACTCTCTCCGCCCTTTTGGTCTCACCGGCCTCGATGGCCGACGTTGTGGGCGCCAAGGGCACGTTTGGGGTCCTTCTTGCCTTGATAACGGGTTTCGCCACCCTCATTCTCAATGATGCCGTACTCGGCCAGGCGGTTACCCACCTGGTGATCCTCCTCGTCGCGGCGATGATGATGGCCGAGTTCGGTCTCCTCCTCGGCATGTGGGCCAAGGACGCGAGCACGATGTTCGCTGCATGGAAGGGCGGGGGGATGCTCCTCTTCTTCCCTGCCGTTTTCTACATCTGGCCCAACCTCCCCCAGTGGATCGCCCGGTTCGGACCGACCTACTACTTCATGGACCCGGCGTTCAGAGTCGTCTCCGAGGGCGCTTCCTTCGGGGATGTCGCAGCCAACCTCGCCATCGGCGGCGTGATCATCGCCGCCATCGCCCCAATCGTCGTCCTGGCAGCGCGGCGCCTCGAGCGCACCCTCGGCGCCGGGTAAGGGTGGGTCTGAAAACCTCAGGTTCTTAGACCCACATACGGGTCTAATCGCCTCGAGAAAAACGTCTGAGGACGCCGCCACGGTTTCTCGAGGCAGTTCGACCCATATACGGCTCCAACTACCTGAGGTAGTTAGATCCGGCTAGAGGACGGTGGCGGCCATCTCGGCCAGCGGGGAACGAACCGACCGTTCCAGCGAGATGTGGGCGAACAGGGACGTGCCCTTGAACTTCTCTATCAACGCCGCCATGCCGCCAAAGGGCGAGATGTACGGGTTGTCCACCTGTGAGAGGTCACCACAGAAGACCACCTTCGAGTCCCGGGACATACGGGTGAGTATCACCTTGAGAGTGGGTAGCTCCAGATTCTGGGCTTCGTCGATGATCACGAACTCGCCTGTGATCGATCGTCCCCGAAGGTAAGTAACCGCGGCCATCTCCAACTCGCCTCGCTCGACGAGTTCTTCGATGGCACCGCGGGCCCCCTCGACCCCGGCATCGGAAAACAGCGCATAGAGATTGTCATGAACGGCCGCCATCCAGGGGGTCAACTTCTCGCTCAGATCCCCCGGCAGGTAGCCCACTTCCTGTCGGCCGACGGCTACCAGCGGCCGGTATACCGAGACCCTTCTGTAACGGCCTTGCTCGAGTACCTGTTCGAGAGCGGTGGCCAACGCAAGGAAGGTCTTGCCGGTGCCCGCCATACCCATCAGCGACACCGCGGGAACATCCGGATCGAGCAATTGGTGCATCGCCACCGTCTGACGAACGTTCTTCGGCTCGACCCCAAACGCTCTCACGTGGGTCGGCATCCTCTCAACGACAGTCGTCGGCTCGGCCTGAATCACGCGGGCAAGCGCCGATCTCGACTCACCGCACTTGAGGACAACGAACTCGTTGACCACGGCGTCGACGGCGCCGATCTCCAACTTGCCCTCGTCGTAGAGGCGGTCGATCGTCCCCGCGTCGGTCTGATGCTCCACCAGACCCGAGTGAAGCTCCTCCACCGGAACCGTGTCGGCCCGGTAGTCCTGTACCGCCACACCCAGTTGCGCCCCCTTGATCCGAAGGGCTGCATCCTTTGTCACCAGCACCGCATCGCCGTCGTCGTCGTCAAGGTTCAGGCAGGTGGCGAGAATCCGGTGATCCGGTGTGTGTGGATCGAGGGCGATGGGAAGACGCTCGGAGGTGATCCCGTTGAGCTCTATTCGGATCGATCCCCCCGCAGGCAGGTCTACGGGATCGCGCAAACCCCCGTCTCGGGAAGCACCCAACTCCTCGAGCAGCCTGATGGCCGCCCGGGCATTGGCGCCGACCTCATCCAACCGGGTCTTCTTCCGGTCGAGCTCCTCGACGACCACGAGCGGCAGCACCACGTCGTGTTCATCGAATCGGAGCAGGGATTGGGGGTCGGCGAGCAGAACACACGTGTCGAGGACGTAGGTGGATGGCACCTGGGGGGTCTCCTTCGATGATGTCGCCAATGGCGACACTTTCACCACTCGGAAGACGAATTACAAGGATCGAAGTGACGGGCCACTAGTCGACCTCAACACGGAACACCGGATAGGCGTCTCCGGTGCGGGCGAAATCCTCCACAGTCGGCGAATCGGGAAGATCCATGTAGGGCCGGACGATGGGGATCTTCTCGTAGTACTCCTTGACCACCTCGGGAACCTGGCCCGTGACCTCGGTGACCGTGCAGGAACGCACTTCCCTCCCGTTCTGAAAGGTCACCGCGGGGTTCGCCCTCATGTTGTGGACCCATCCCACCGCACCATAAGGCGCAACCAGGTACTCCACGCCGTCCACGATCAGCGGGGTGACCGGCACCGATCTGGGCTCGCCACTCTTTCTCCCGGTCGTGGTGAGCAGATGCTGGCCCCCCCATCCCCGGCGGGACGTAAAGCTCATCACGGCATTGACCATCCGGATCGGCGTTGTGATCTCGTACTGCTTCGCCATGGGTGCAACCCTACGACCGGCGAGCAGCTACCGCCGCCAACACGTCGGTTACGGGCCTGGCATTCAGCACGCGATCCTTCGTGACCCATCCCCGCTGTGCGTAGAGCACGCCGTAGTCCATCCGCTTGAGGTCCCGAGTGTGATGCGAATCGGTGTCGATCACGACGTCGACTCCTTCCGCCATCGCCCGGCGAGCCACGTCCGATGCCGCGTCCAGGCGATCCAGGGCGCCGTTGATCTCAAGGGCCACACCGGTGATTCTCAACCCCTGCAACACGGCCCCGACATCGAGCTCGATGCCCGGCCGCCGACCCACGTATCGGCCGGTCAGGTGTCCGATGGCGTTCACGGCCGGGTCCTGGAGGGCCTTGAGGATTCGAGCTGTTTGCTGATCGGCGGACAGATCGAAGTGGGAGTGGATCGAGGCTACGCAGTAGTCGAACTCGAGGCGAAAATCGGCGTCGTAATCCAGACCACCATCAGGGCCGATGTTCAACTCGCATCCGAAAAGGACCCTGATCTCGGGATAGGCCCCGTCGAGAGTCGTCAGCCGGTCACGGTGGGCGAGCATCTCGGCTCTACTGGACCCGTTGATGGTCAGGTCCTCGCCATGATCGGTAAAGGCGACATACTCGTATCCGGCCTCGATCGCCGCCTCGATCATCTCTTCAGGTGACGACCGCGAGTCCCCTGATCTATCGGAGTGATAGTGAAGGTCTCCCTTGATGTCGGAGCGCTCGATCAGATCAGGCATCCCCTTTTCGGAGGCAGCCTCAACCTCACCCGCATTCTCCCGAAGCGGCGGCGGGACGTATTCCATCTCCAAAGCGGTATAAATCTCGGACTCGGAACCCGATGCCACGACCTCCTCGTCCCTGAACAGCCCGTACTCGCTGAGCAGCATCCCTCGATCGATGGCCCGCTGGCGAAGGGCGATGTTGTGGGCCTTGGAACCGGTGAAGTAGAGCAGAGCAGAGCCCAACTGGTCCGGGGACACGGTGCGAATGTCCACCTGGAGCCCCTCCCTGGTGAGGAAGGAGGTCTTGGTCGTCCCGGCACCGATCACGTCATCGACCTCTGTGAACCCAAGGACCTCGGCGCTGACCCTTTCGGGGTCGGTGGTCGCAACCACGATGTCGACGTCTCCTATCGACTCGGAGAATCGCCTGATCGATCCACATGGAATCGCATCGGTCACTCCCTCGATCAATGACAGGCGGCCGGCCAGCGCTCCGGCCAGGCCCCACGCTTCCGCCAGAGGTGTGCGACGGTCCTTGCCGTGGAGGCCGAGTCGGTCGATCGCCTTGGCGATCTTGACCTCAGACTTCTCGCCGAGGCCGGGGAGTTCCCTCAATTGCTGGTTGTCGATCGCTTTCCTCAGGCTGTCGATGTCCTCGACTCCGATGGTCGCACGGAGCATCAAAAGGGTCTTGGGCCCGAGACCCGGGATCTTTGTCAGCTCCACGAAGGCCGAGGGGTACTTTTCTCTCAGGGCCTCGAGCTTGGCGACCTTGCCCGTGGTCTCGAACTCGATGATCTTGTCCGCCGTCGCCGGACCAACCCCCTTGATCGTGGTCAGTTCGGCTTTCGATAGTGAGCCCAGCTCCCCGGGGAAAGCCTCGATTCCGGCCATGGCGTTCTCGTAGGCCCGCACCTTGAACGCCTGGGGAGAGCCCTCATCCAGAATGGTGAGCCTGGCCAGTTCGGCGAGCATCCTCATGTGGTCTGTTCTGGTGGCCATCGCCCCTGATTATCACCTACCCAGTGCCCTGGCCGGTGGCGTTGGCGATGTTCAGGGCGATGCAGAGGCGCCTCTGCCTCCCGAACACAGGAACCGACACCTCGACCGCCGTCCTCACCTCGACGACACGACCGGGCGACCCCGCTTACGACGGAAGTCCGCTCCCCTTCACTGGTGCCTTAGACAAGGTCGTCATCACCCCGAAAGAGAACACCGTTGCCCGGCCAGCCGCCTCCAAGGAAATCATCGACTAGTGCTCTGGCCGGTAACGTTGGCGATGATCAGGGCGAGGCAGGGGTGTCTCTGGCAAGGACGCAGGACGAAGGCGCACCTGGCCGTTCGTCGAGGACGAGGACACAGCCAGGGGCGCCACTGGCCGTCCTGAACGCGGCAAACATTGGCGGTCGGGGCACTAGGTCGCGTCGAACCAATCAGCGCAGGTTGCCGAGAGGGTGCCCTCGGCAGTGCCACCGTTCACCTCGTCTCTGAACGTTCCTGTGGCACTGATGTCGTTTCCGTCGACCGTCAGCTGGAGGTTGTCGCCTGAAGCTTCCCAGTTGACGGTCGCATTAGCACCATTCTCGATGTCGGCCATAGAGACCAAGGTGCCAAACGAGTCGTCGCTGATATAAACCTGTAGTCCGTCCTGGACCATGGAGACGTTCCACTCCGAGCCTTCGTCGCCGGGGAGCGCGTTGACATAAGCGCATAGGGACCCAATGAACTCCCAGGTCTCATCACCAATGGTCAACGTGATCGCAACCTCGCCCTGAGGCGCGGGGGCCTGCTCCTCAGCAGGTTCTTCCGGCTCTGGCTCATCAGCTGGAGCTTGCGTGTCCTGTGAAGCCGCCGCCGTCGTCACTGGATCATCGGCCGATTCGGGATCTGACCCTGGTTCCGTGCCGGAACATGCGGCGAATACCAGGGCAAGAGCCAGGACGATAGCGAGCCGTTTCATTCATTCCTCCAAATACGAAATGTTTGCGACGCAAACCTACATCACTCCGCTAAACGGACGCTCAACGCACCCGTGCGGAGGTGGGATCATAGAGAGGACGGAGCGAGGCCGTCGCTGGATAGATGCGATCGGCTACCTCCACTTCCCATGAGCCGTCTTCGATGTAGGCCGTGGTCACGGACTCGCCTGCTTCGATCATCGCCAGGCCGACCGCAGCACCGAGGGTGAGCCCATATGACGCAGCCCTCATGTAGCCGACACGCTCAGCGCCTCGAGAGACGACCTCACCGTGGAACATCTGTGGCTCAGGATCGGTGATAAGGATCTGAGCGATTCGCCGGTTTGGTGGTCGGGTCAGGGCACCAGCCACGCCCGCGGGTCGAACTCGGCTCGTGACGTCGCATGAACCCTCTGCCTCCCGAACACAGGAACCGACACCTCGACCGCCGTCCTCACCTCGACGACACGAGCAGAGAGTGAGACATCGTTTCGACAATCACACGAAACGAGGAGCGCTCCGTTGGCGGACGCCATCTGTCGAGCAGCGGTGACCGGAGTGTCCTGCGAGGTTCCCGGGAATGTCGCCGGCGCTGCTGCCAGCGCTGCGGCGTCGGCCGCCACGACGGCCTGGACTCTCGCTGTGTAGAGAACCGAAAGAGAGGCGGCTGCGATGGCCACTGCAGCGAGCACGCCCGCTATGCCTGCCATCGCCATGGCGGCCGCCCCCCTTTCGCTCTTCATCGCTCGACGCGCATGACTGCCGATGCGGAGAGGTCGACTCCGAACCCGTCAGGGAACGGGACCCCGAGCAGATGACGCACCGTGACCGAGACGCGAGCCGGCTGACCCACCACCGAGGGCCTGACCACCGAGATTCGCGCCCGGTCGCGAACGCCGGGAGGGAGCGCCGCCTCCACGGCCGATACCGCCCGTGCGGGATCTGGCGTCGTGGCGGCGACTCGCACTCCTTCCCGTGCTGCCCCAACGAGCTCGACCCGGGCCCGCGCTATCGAGATCACCTGGAGACCACCAACCAGGACCAAGATCACCAGCGGGATCACCAGGAAGAACTCGATGGTCACGCTTCCCTCCTGGGATGTCAGAACAGTCCGACCACCCATGAGACGACCTTCCCGAACAGGTCGCCCAGCAACCCGCCACCACTCCCGGATTGAAGCCACTTCAGGGCGATCACGGCGAGGGCGCTGGCCGCGAGGATGACGAGGAAGTACTCGACAGTCGCTTGACCGCTCTCCTCTCCCCGGCGGCTCAGAATCATTGACCAAATACGTGTCACAGACACTCCTTTCAAACCGGTGGCCGACCGGTGCGGGGAGAAGTGCGGAGATCACGACCAGGCCCCAATGAGGTCGTCGAAGAGCCGCAGCAGGCTCGGGGCATAGAGCATCAAAACAAGACCCGGGAGCATCAGAAGGGTGACCGGGATCATCAGGCGAACAGGCAACGAACGTGCCTTGCTCAAACGCTCCGCCCTCTCGGTGGCAATGTCCTGGTCGAGCATCACGCGAACAACATTCGACAGTGAGCTTCCGGAACGCTGGGCTCGGGCGAGCTGCGCCACCAAGGGCCGCAACCTTGGAGACGCCTCGGAAAGCGATGAAGTCAGACCGGAGACCGTTGCGACGCGAGCCACTCTCCGCAGATCATGGTCATCAGGCAGACCCTCAGAAACACCCTGAAGAGCGGCGAGCACCGAGAGGCCCGAGCGGAGCTCGACCAGAAGCAACAACAAGACGAGGCGTCGGGTCGGAAGAGGCACTGTGACCGATCGACGTCTGGACACCACCGTGGCCAAACCGGCGCCTACCAGCGCACCGGGAAGGCCGGCAACCATGAACCCGACTGCCCCTCCTATCGCGGCGGTGCTCACGCTGCCCGCCACATGATGACGCCAACCAATCCAAGGCCGACCATGAACAACCCGAGACCCAGCGAACCTGCCACCTGCTGGCCAGTCGACTCGATCAGACCACCAACGGTCCCGAATCTTCCCTGAGCGACCAGATAGGCGACGGGCGCTCCGACGAATATCGATGCCGTGACCTTGGCCGGGGCCGTCGCCACACGAACCTCGCGTGAGATCTCAGCCTGCGCTATCGCCAGTGATCCGATCTCATCGAACAGGTCCCCGATTCGGGACCCTGCGAACGCCGCAGCCCGGATCGTCGCCTCCAGCTCGCGACCGATGTCCGGTAGGCGCGCACTCAGTTGGCGTGCCATGTCGGCGGCACTGCCCGCGTCTACTTCTATCTCCACGCCCCGGGCGGTCACGGCGAGAGCGTCGGCGAGATTCGAGCCGGCCCGAAGTTCAGAAGCCACTCCCTCGCAGAACAGCGCCGACAGCGTCTCCTCCTTGCGGCGCCTTCTCAACGCCAATACGGCCGCCATGACCAAGACCAAGATCGGGACGGTGAGTGCCAGAACAAGCACGGCGACCCGCCGGTAGTCCATGCCTCCCACAACGGCGAGCCCGAGCCCCAAAAGTTCGATCACTGGCCAATCTCCTCCATCTCGACGACATCCGTTATCCGCCGACCATTGGCGGTGCGCTCTATCTGACAAACGACGTCCACGGCGGCCCGAAGCTGACGCACGACTCCCGACTCCGAGGTTTCGCCGGCAGACAGAGCAAGCGTCTCGATCCTCCAGATGGCTTCTTCCGGTGAATTGGCGTGGACCGTCGTCATTGATCCCCGATGGCCGGTGTTCAGAGCCCAGACCAAATCGAGCGCCTCTGGTCCCCGCACCTCACCAACGATGATCCGGTCGGGCCGGAGCCGCAGGGCGGACTTGAGCAAGGATCGAATGGTGATCTCACCAGCACCCTCGGCGTTGGCGGGTCGGGCCTCGAGACGGACTACATGACCGGGAAGAGACAGCTCGGCAGCGTCCTCGATCGTGACCACACGCTCGTCGTCCCCTATGAATTCGCCGAGGACGTTGAGAAGGGTGGTCTTCCCCGCCCCCGTGCCGCCGGACACCACCAGGGTCCGGCCTTCGCTGACGGCGGTCCGCAGCCTGATTGCCTGGTCCTCGGTCGCCGCGCCGCTGGCCACCAGATCATCGAGGGAGGCCACTCTCTGGGTGAACCTGCGGATGGCGACGAGCGGGAAGTCGACCGAGGCTGGTGGCAGCACGGCCTGGAGCCGACTTCCGTCCGGCAGCCGGGCAGCAACCATCGGCGACATGCGGTCGATGCGAAGACCGAGAGGAGCAATCGCCCTCTCGACCGTGGCCACGATGTCGGCGGAAGAGGAGAAGCGCGCCTCACACCGCTCGAGGCCCGTGCCACGGTCTGCCCATATCTCATCGGGACCGTTGACGAGGATGTCCGTCACCATCTCGTCTTCGATCAAGTCCTGGATGGGCCCGAACCCAAGAACTCTGTGAACCACGGCGTCGACCGTCGCCTCGGTCATCCATGGCGACTCGTGACCGAGACGTCTTCGGGCCTCATCTCGCACGCTCCCTCCCTGGAGGGCTACCTCGCCGGCGGCGATGGCACGGCTCACTCGATCCACTACGCCCACGGAAGCCCCCAGACCGGTGTCCACGCCTTGACCCATCTGCTCCGGGGCGGCACCCGTCCGTCGAGAAGGGCACCAATCGTTCGACGACCGAGCCTCGGCAGCACCGGACCCGGGCCCGGCGGGCGCGAGCCCGACCCGATTGGCTGCCACACAGCAGCAATCTGTTCACGAGGCCCGAGACGCCCCGGATAGAGCGGAAGAACGGGAACCGTCACTCCCGGCCAGCCTCCTGCCGCAGGCGGGCGCACGACAACGGCGGGCCAGCTGTCTCCCAAGCGGTGCACCAGATCGACGGCAACACCGAGGTCGATCCGTCCGCCGGGAAGAACGGCCACTCCGGACCTACCCGGCGCGAGTTCTTCAAGCCGGGGCCCATCGGCCTCCAACTCGGCCAAGGAGCGCGGCCCACTCCTTTCGAAATCGACCACGAGCGCCGTGCCCGCCGCCAACGCCAGCGCAAATGGTGCGATCGTCGCCAATACCGGGTCTGGCGACTGCACGGCCAGGACCCGGGAACTCCCCTTCCCCATGCCTCGAACATATGAAGTCGCCCGGGTCGAATCAAGACCCTCGTCTCGCAACGGTTATCTTGACCGGGTGACCGAGGCTGCCTTCTTTGACCTTGACAAGACGATCATCGCCAAGTCGTCGACACTCGCCTTCACCCGCCCGATGTTCAAAGCGGGGTTGTTGAGCGGATCCACCCTGGCCAAGGCCGGCATTGCCCAGGCCTACTACCAGGCCTTTGGCGCCGGCGAGGAGCAACTCAAGCGGGCGAAAGAGGAATTGGCCGGTCTGACGAGAGGCTGGTCAAAGGCAGAGGTAGAGGCCCTCGTCGAAGAGACGGTCGACGAAGTGGTGTCACCTTTCGTCTATGCCGAGGCCCTGGCGATCATCGACGATCAACGGCGCGCGGGCCGGAGGATCATCGTCATCTCGGCCAGCCCCGAGGAGATCGTTCGCCCCTTGTGCCGATACCTCGGCATCGAAGACGTCATAGCTTCCCGGTCGGCCACCGACGACGAAGGCAAGTACACGGGCGAGATAGAGCTCTATGCGTACGGGCCAGACAAGGCACAAGCGATGATCGACGTGGCCCACGCCGAGGGAATCGACCTCGCCGGCAGCTACGCCTACTCCGACTCGATCACCGATCTTCCGATGCTGGAGGCGGTAGGCCACCCGGTTGTGGTCAATCCCGATGCCCAACTCGCCGCCGCCGCCGAGGAGCGCGGGTGGGAGGTTCGCCATTTCGAGTCTGCAGTGACCATGAGGGACAAGCTGTCATCTGCCGCGGTGCCAGGCGCCGCGGTAGCCACCGGGATCGCCGCCGTCCTCGCCTATTGGGCCATGAAGGGCCGCAAGGACGCTTAACGCGCCAAATCGGATGCCGACCAACCGTTCTGTGCGGGTTAGTTACGCGTCACGCGTAGTAAACCCGCACAGAACGGTCTGAGCGGGGGGGGCTAACGGCGCATCGTCTCCTCCAAGTACGCCGCGCCATCCTCCATGAGAGAGCTGAATCCAGCCACGTCGCCGGCCTCGACGACTGCACGCAGACGATCGACCGCCGCTCCCAGGGCCGCAAGGGACTCGCCGCCGTATTGGTTGAGGTATTGGATCTCAAAGTAGAGATGAGGATTCTCTCCTGCGACCTGGCTGGCAACATCTAGCTGACGATCAAACGTCGTACTCGATAGTTCGGCGAGGGTCGCCGCCGCCTCACCGCTCTCGGCGAGGGCGGTGAAGAAGGCAATGTTCAAGGCGTGCGACAGGCCGAGGATGTATGCGATCAGCCGATCGTGTGAATCGAGATCCATTTCAACAATCGAAGCCATGGTCGATGAGAAGAGCTTCCTCGCCTGAGAGGTCGCCTCGGCATTCCCCAGATCAACCAAGACCACGTGCCGACCCGAGAGCAGGTCGGTATCGGCGCCGAACATGGGGTGGATCGACGTGACGAGGGCGCCGGTTTCGGCGAGCTGGTCGAGGCCTCGTCGCAGCGGCGTCTTGAGCGATCCGATGTCGAAGATCAGGCCTTCCGGTGGATTGGCGGCCATCTCGGAAAGGATCTCGGCCGTGACCGGGAGAGGAGTCGCAATCACGTAGAGGTCGAACCGGTCGTCCGCATCATGCCAGCGTTGGTAGTCGCCGTCTCCGGTGGAGGGGTCGGCAACGGCGACCGCAAAACCCTGGGACTCGAGGAAACGGACAAACCAACTACCCATGTGGCCCAGCCCGCCGATCACCAGCGCGCTACGTCCGGTCCCCGCAGAAGAAGCTCTCACCTGATCCCGCTCCTGGACCACCAGAGACGAGCGAATCAACTCGAGCATCAGCTTTTCGGCGAGATCCTCCGACAACCCAGCCCCGGTGGCTATCTCCCTCGCCCGTCCGACGACCTCTTTCTCTCTCGAGAAGTCTCGAATGGCTGCCCCGGTCTCACGTTTGGCCTCGCCGACCATCGCAGCCAGCTCGGACCGACGCGCGGCAAGTTCAACTATCTGACGATCGATCTCGCCTATCTCGTCACGAAGACGTTGGAGATCCGGGTTGTCCATCGGGGAAGATTAGAGCCGAGCCGCCGTCCGCTAGTCGGAGCCCATCTCGCTCTTCTGCCAGGCGAGCCGCCAGCTAGTGACGGTCTCGCACAGCTCGAGTGGAGTCAGTTCCTCGACGTCGAGACGGCGCACAACAACTCGGTTCAACGCAAACGCTTCGACGCCCCAAACCCGGTCACGGTCTATTGCACCGGTGAGAAGCCTCCCATCGTGGGACTTGAGGGCATCGGTCACCGGTCCGACCATCAACGTCGCCGGCCCGATGTCCTTGGGAATCTCGATGTCGATGATCTCGCCGTCGGGCCGAACGACCACCCAGTCGCCGTCGCCCATGCCCTCGACGAGCCTTGAAACAGTCAGCACGATCTCAAAGGTACTCTCGTCTTGATGGCTTCAAGAGCGATGATCGTGGTGGCTGCCGGTTCTGCGACCCGTTTTGGTGGCGAGAAGCTGCTCGCCGACATCGGCGGGAAGCCCCTCATCTCTCACACCATCGAAGCCGTGTCGGCCGTGTCCGACACCGTTGTGGTGGTGGCCCGCTCCGATCTGGTCCAACCATTCAAGGACCTCGGGCACGACATCATCGTGACCAAGGGCGGTCAGACCCGCACCGACAGCGAGCTTGCCGGGCTGGCGGCACTAGGACGGGAGTACGACCTCATCGGCATCCACGACGGCGCCCGCCCGCTGGTCAAAGCCTCCCTAATGGAAAGGCTGTTCGAGAAGGCGGACGAGGTAGGAGGGGCAGCTCCCACCCTCGAACCGGAGCGTCTCCTCGTCGACAGTCTGTCGTTACGGCCGATTGTCAACGCTGTGACGGTGCAGACACCCCAGGTCTTCCGTGGCCCCGGCCTTCTGGCTGCCTATGTGAAGGCCGCACAAACCGCGGTTGTCGCTCACGACTCCGTCGAGGTCGTCCAACGTTTCGGAGATCTGGACATCGCCCTGGTCGAGGGAGACCGGGAGAACATCAAGGTCACTTTTCAGGCCGATCTCGAGATGGTCAGGTCGCGTCTCGAAGCTGCTTCTCATAACGAACCTCAGTGACCTGAACCCCGCCGATCTCGTCTAGCTTCACAGGCCTGCCGAGTGTCCAATCCTGGCGTTCATAGAAGGACCGGGCTTGGGTATTGGAGTCGAGGACCCAGAGCAGCGCTTGGTCGAATCCGATCTCGGAAAGCCGGGTCTCCGCCGCTGCCATGAGTTGAAACCCGTGTCCCTCGCCCCAATGGTCTGGGTGCACGTAGACGGCGTAGATCTCTCCCCATTCGTTGCTCCGCGACCGGCCGAAGCTGGCAAACCCCACCGCCCAGCCGTCGGCTTCGGCAACGAGGATCTCGCGTTCCTCCTCGATCGCACGACGGAACCAATCAATCCGTCCCCCGACGTCGAGCCCATCGAGGTACTCGTCGGGGAATTCGCCCCTATAGGCCGCCTGCCAGGTCTCGACATGTAGCTGTCCGAGTGAGTCGGCGTCCTTGGCCGCTGCTGCTCGGATCACTTCACTCTTCCTCTGAGGATTCCTCTGCCTTGGCGTCTCGCCCGCCCAGGACCCAGAAAGCAAGCGCCGAGAGGGACGCAGCAGCCAGCGCCAGAGCCAGCCAACCCAACTGCCGGGTTTCCGGGCTGAGTCCATCATCCGGATCGGTCCCCGGTCCGCCGCCATTGCCATCGCCTGGATCGAGGTCGGCGCCGAGCTCGGTGAGAAAAACGGGTCGGGACAGCCCTTCTGGGCTCCCTACCGCCTCGAACACGACGACGTAGTTCTTGAGCTCGAGTTCGGTGACAATCCCGAACAGTCCGTCGCCTCGATCGAGAAGAGGGAGTGCGAGCGCCGGATCGTCCTCGAAAGCGAGATGGACGACAACCGCGGAGGCTGAGGTCCGGATTTCAATCTGGAGGTCGACGACCATCGAGTCGTCTTCAATCGAGCTGACTTCGGCGGAGGCCTCGCCGTAGGCCCCTCCGATCTCGAGAGCTGCGAGGAGGAGAATTGCCAGGGTCTTCATGACTCCCATTCTCCCCGATTCTCGAGGAGTTTTCTGAGCCGGTCCGGCCTATCCGTCACCAGCCCGTCGACTCCGAGATCGAGCAGTCTTTCCATCTCGTCGGTGTCGTTGATCGTCCAGACATGAACTTGCATGCCGGAGGCATGGGCGACGTCGATCAGTTTCTCGTCGACCACTCTGACGCCGCGAATGACGGGGGGAACCTGGATTGCGCTGGCTTCGCCGCCACCGCCGCGACCAACGCGTGAAGCCAGCACCCACATCCGGGCCAATGCGGGTCCGGTCGAGGTCGAGACCTTCCCGCCGGTTAGTTGACGGAACTGCTCGATTCTCTGATCGCTGAACGACCCGACGATGAACCGATCGTGGGCCCCGGTGCGCTCGATCAGGTCGGCAAAGGCCTCCTCCAGACCGTCCTCTTTCATGTCGGCCACCACTGATACCTCGGGAAAGGCCGACAACACCTCCTCGAGGCTGGGAATCCGCACGCCAATGCCCCTGAATTCAAAACCCGACCGGGTCCCATGGCGATAGCCGGCGTCGAGGCTCATCAGCTCCTCGTGGGTGAAAGACGACACCTCACCCTTGCCGTTGGTGGTCCGATCGACTGTCTCATCGTGGACACAGACGATGACTTCGTCTTTCGTGATCCGGATGTCGGTCTCGAGATGGCGATACCCCATCTCGACGGCTCCACTGAACGACTCGAGGGTGTTCTCCGGCCACAACAACCGGCTGCCCCGATGGGCAATCGCAACCGGCGCCGACCAGCGTCGGGGATCGAGAGTCATTACGTCACCGTAACGGCGGGCAGAGCACTAGGAGCCCCTACAAACGGACAACGGGCCCCGAAGGGCCCGTTGTTACTCGAGTTCTTGGCGACCTACTCGGCGACCCGGTCCTTGAGGCCCTTGGCGGCTGAGAAGTGTGCGTACTTCTTGGCTGCAATATGAATCGTCTCACCGGTCGCGGGATTGCGACCCATACGTGCGGCACGACTCTTAGTGGTGAAATTGCCAAAACCTGTGACATTGACCTTGCGGCCGGCGTCAAGCTCTACGGCGATGATTCCTTCACCATCTTTGGTGGAGAAAATATGGTCGATGATCTCAGCGGCCTTGGCCTTCGAGATATCGGCCTTGCCAGCCAGCTTGTCCGCCATTTCGGATTTGTTCACAGCCCCTCCTTGTGGGTTGGGTGACTTCGCGGACGCTATTTGTGCGTCGATGACCAACAACGATAGGCAAGAACACTGTCAGCACTGAGGTTTTTCGTCCTTTACGATTCGCGACCTAAGGAGGAGCATGAACGTCCAATACAATCTCGACGGTGATGTAGCCGTCATCACCCTCGATCGTCCCGACCGTTTCAACTCCGTCGAGGCCGAACTGTCCGAGGGTGTCATCGGGTCGATGGACCGGGCTGCAACCGAGGCCAGAGCCGTCGTTCTGACCGGGGCCGGAAAGGCATTCTGTGCAGGCGCAGACCTGGCAAACCTGCTCGACGACTACGACAAGGGTGGCCCGGACCTTGCCGCCTTTCTGGATGAGGTTTTCCATCCAATGGTCCATTCGATAGTGAACGCGAAGGTGCCGGTGGTTGCGGCAGTAAACGGCGTCGCGGCTGGGGCCGGATTGGGGGTGGCGCTCGGTTGTGACATGAGGGTCATGGCCGAATCCGCCTTCCTGACCTCGGCTTTTACCGCAATCGGCCTGGCTCCCGACTCGGGCACCACGTGGTGGCTGCCACACATGGTCGGGGTGTCCAAGGCATTAGAGCTGACAATGACCAACCGTCGAGTTGGCGCCGATGAGGCCCGGACGCTGGGATTGGTGGCGGAAGTGGTCCCGGACGATCAGGTCGTGGAAAAGGCACTGGAGGTGGCGAACTCACTTGCTGATCTTGTGCCGGATTCCTTGGTCACAACGAGAGCCTTGATCCGGGGGGCGGCGGGCAAGTCATTCGAGGAGGCCCTGACAGACGAACAGTGGGAGCAAGGCCGTCTCGGCAGGACACCCGCACACCGCGAGGGCGTCGACGCCTTCCTCGAAAAGCGCAAGGCCGAGTTCAGGAAGTTCTAGCGGGTGCTACCCGGCGACCGGCAGCGCTCTTGTTGTCGGCCGAAAGAACGCGGACCGCCATGAGGCCGAAAACGAGAAGGCCGCTCGTGATGTACATACCGAGGACCGCCGGATGTGCCCGATCGGCGCCCGCCATCACGCCGTGCAGCATCGATGCGAGAAACCCCCCGAATCCAAGGAAGTGGATAGAGCGCCATGTTTCGTGGCCGATCCAGCGCTTCACATAGAAGCTGAGAGAGACGACGACCAACGCATAGAAGGACATGACACCCAGGGCCACGGCCACTGGCTCCCATTCCGACATACCGGGCACGAACAGCTCGGCGGCCCCGAACTCCACGTAGTCGTCGACTGCAAGGAAGACGAGGTGCACCACGGTGGCCAGAAGCGCTCCGAGGCCGAGAGACTCGTGAAAATAGGTCAGCGGCTTCGCCTTGACCGCCTTGCCCAGCATCTTCGTAGACATGAGCAGTCCCCAAATGGTTGCCATGGCCAGCAGAGCGAAGGCGACAAGCCCGGACCCCCGGATGACGATCCACTCGATGTTCACGCCGCCATCTCCCAGCCATGAGTGGCAAAGACGCTCCCGTCGTGCCAGGTGACCATCGCTGCATCTACCCAGGGTCGACTCTCGGCCCATTGCAGACCCTCGATACCAAGAAGGATCAGCGTCTTCGCTGCCGCCTCCGCCTCGGTCGCCGTAGCGCACAGCGCAGTCGCCGACAGCACCGGGGAGAGAGACGGTGCCATCGTGGCTGGGTCGATGATGTGGTGGGCCTCGTTCGAACCGACCCGCCAGCGACGCTTGGTCACCGAGCTGGTGGCCAATGCACCGCGGCCGAGTTTCACCCTTGCCGGAGTGACTCCCCAGGGATCCCCGATGTCGACTTGGGCATTGTCCAGCGAGGACCTCACATCCCCTCCCGCCGAAACGAGCAGAGCGAGTCCTTCCTCGACTGCCCTGTCCGCCGTCCACCCCTTGGCAACACCACCGAGATCGAACCGCACGCCTGCCTCCCGCCTCAATCGGCGGCCTTCGATCGTCCACTCGCCTCGCATCAGGTCGATCGGGTGCTCAGCCTGTGAAATGACTTCCGTGAAAGGGCGGTCGTATCCCCATGCCACCATCGCCGTACCGATACCAGGGTCGACGCGACCATCCGTGGCCATCTGGAGTCCCTTCGCTGCCGACAGAACAGCCCCCATCTCTTTCGAAACCTCGAGGTCGGTTTTAGGCGAGGAGTTGATGAGGGAGAGCTCTGAATTGGGAAGGAATCGGCTGAATCGAGCCTCATGAACATCAAAGAGGTGCTTCGTCGCGCCAAGCCGACGATCGCTCTCAGCCATCACTTCGATCGTGGTCCCCATCGCAGGGAAGAACTCGTGGATCATGATCCGCTGCTCTTGACCACAGGGGTTGAGGACCCGCCACTTCTGGCAGGAGCAGCCACCGTCCTCACAATCACCTCGGGAGGTGGCGGAGCAACGGGCGTATACCGGATGATCACCAGGCCATCTGCCGGCTGAGACGGAAGGGCAGCAAGCGTCGTCGTGGTGGCGGCCGGAGGTTGAATCGGGCGTACAGGTGGAATGGCCAACTCTTCGGCCGCCGCCTCGCTCTTGACTGCTGCCGCCACCGCTACCGACCCCCAGGCAAGTGCGGCTGCAGTCCAAGCGAGGACCTTCGCCCACCGCTTTGGGAACATGCGCTTGATGAACACTTCAGCCCCCCTCGGCGATGGTCAGGGCAATGTCCCGCTCAGAGAGCGTTCTGATGACACTCGGTGGGAGTTCTTCGATGGTCTCTTCCACAGCGAAGCCGTTGACGGCCAGGACCCGGGAGATGCTCTCCGTTAACCCTTCGATCTGAGGCGGCGGGGTTGTGAACACCGTCTCTTTGGGCAGTTCAGCAACGTTGACAGCAGGAATCGAGGTTGTCGGGATCTGAGGTGCCTCCTCGGATTGGGAGCTGACGACGATGAGAAGCAGAGGAACCGCTCCGAGCACCGCCACGACAACACCGGCCGCGATCGAGGTCGAATTGAGGACCATCAGTCGTCTTCCTCGTCCTCTTCGTCCTCCTCGTCCTCGTGCTCGTCTTCTTCGTCTTCTTCGTCTTCCTCGTCCTCGCGGTCCTCGTAGTCACTGGATTCGGTGCCGGCACTCGCTGTGTCCTCACTGACAACGGTCTTGACCACAGGCGGCGGAGCCGGCGGATCGGGGAGAGGCATCCCCTCCTCTTCACAGAGTTGGCGCAAGGCGTCGAGTGCCGCCTGCTGAATATCGCTGGCTTTGCCACTCGCCTCGAGGTCAACGAGAACCAAGCCGTCCGGACCACACGCCGCAGCCAGATCCTCGGCGCTCGACGTCACTGGTTCCATGACGATCCGCTGCTCGACAGCCGCTCCGTTCGATGATGCCACCACGGTCGGAATCGACGTTTCTGGCAGACCCGCGTCGGCCTTGGCCTGAGGATTGAGGATTGCCACCGAGGCGACCGCCGCAAGCGGGACGAGAAGGAGTCCTACGACCAACGAGACCGACAGACGCCCACCAGAAGCTTTATCTGTTGCCATTCCTAAACCTCCGCGTAGATGCACTCGCCGGGACACTCCTCGGCGGCGTCGAGGACCTGCTCGATAAGCGTTTCGGGTACGCGGGCGAGTCCGTTCACGCCAGCAGGGCCGTGTCCGGTTGCCTGCCGTCCGTCGAAGACCGTTGTGGTGCTGAAATGGGCCTCGTCCTCCCTGACCACCCACAATCCGTCGGCCCTTTCTTCAAAGACCTCGGGGGCAACCTGTTCGCATGTGCCCGCGCCCATGCACTCGTCCTGATCGATCCAAACCTTCATTCCTGGCTCCGTCATCGGGTGGCTCCAATCTCGCTCAGGCAGTCATAAGGGCGCGTTAAGGGCCTGATAAGAAACTGCCAGCGTGTGGATGGCCCTCCGCTCGGATGGGACTAAGTCCTCTTGTCGCATCCAGAGCCGGCAGGTACCCATGGCCGTGGAGGTGGCCGATCCCGTCAGACCATGAGAAGCGCTGGGTGTGGTGGGTGATCCTGTTGCTCAGCCTGGCACTTGGTGCCCTGCCTCTCCTCCCGCCGACGCCCGCCGGCGCTGATGCAGTCGCCTTCTCTACAGAGAGAGCGATGATCCATGTCGACGCCATTGCTCAAAAGCCCCATCCAATGGGAAGTGAAGAGTCGATCCGCGTTCGCGACTACATCGTCAGCGAGATGGTCGACCTCGGCCTGACCGTCGAGAAGCAAGCATTCGAGGTCCCGGACTACTTCGGAACTCCTGGTGCCACGGTGGAAGCCGTCAACGTCATCGCGAGGCTGGAGGGTGAGACGCCGAAGGGTGCGCTGCTGCTGGTCGCCCACTACGACACGGTCCCAGCGACGCCGGGCGCAAACGACAACTCGGCCGCGGTCGCCGTCCTCATGGAATCGGCAAGAGCCCTCGTCTCGGGCACTCCGCTTCGAAATGACGTCGTGTTCCTGTTTACCGATGGTGAGGAACCTGCGCCTCGTTTTGGAGCGACCGCCTTCATCACCAGCCACCCGTGGTTCGACGACGTCGTCTTCGTTCTGAATCTCGAAGCGATCGGTAATGCTGGGTCGTCCCAACTCATCGAGGTAAGCGGATCCGAGAACCTGCTCATCGCCGACCTCGCCGCGTCTGAACCCGACCCCGTCGCCTACTCCTTCATTACCGAGTTCTCCGACCTCATCGGTGGCGGCGGCACCGACTTCACTCCGTTCGTTGACGAAGGTATCCCGGGGTTGAGCTTCGCCTACCTTCATGGGTCACCGATTTACCACACCGAAGCCGACTCGCTATCGAACGTGGGATTGGCGAGTTTGCGGCATCACGGTGCCCATGTCCTCGGCCTGGTTCACCATTTCGACGATTCCGACTTCTCCGGTATCGAAGCCAAGAGCGGGGCCAACTACTTCACCTTCGCCGACTGGCGGGTGATCCGTTATCCGGATGCCTGGGCGATCCCCCTCTCGATCCTCTCGATTCTCACCCTTGGGTGGGCTTTGGCACGCAAGAGCCGATCCGGCCGCCTCCTCCGACCGGTACTCACCGACACCGCTTTGGCCCTCATTGCGATCTTGGGAACAACCCTCGTTTCTGCCCTCGCATGGCAGACGATCGCATCCATTCGGCCCCAAATGGTGATCGTCGAGAGCTACTTGTATTTCCTGTTCCTCTTGGGGGCCGCCTACTGGGCGACAGCGGCTCTGTTGAAAAGGACGACTCACCGAACGGGACCCAATCCCGTCATTGGAGCGATCGTCATCTGGGCCGTCCTCGGAGTCTTCACCAGTCTCTACGCCGAGGGGCTCAGCTATCTGTTCGTGTGGCCGACAATCGCCGGATCCCTGTTGGTCGCCTACGAACGCTCGAACCTGGCTCGATTCGGAGTCATCGCCACCCTGGGGATCCTTTGGGTCCCTTGGATCGATTTCTTGCTGCAGATGGGCCAGCCGAGACCGGGTAACCCGGACTCGCAACTTCTACCCGTCACCGGGTTGGCCGTATCGCTGGCCGTGCTCGCCATCGTCGTCATTCGGAAGGCGCTGTTGAGGCGCCATGCCAGCGCCGAAGCTACGCCCTGACGATGTAGACCGTGAGGGAGATCTTGCCGCCCTCACCGTGGCCGAAAGCGACACCGATCTCATTGTTGAGCCAGGCGAGGCCTTCGTTGCCGGTCTCGAATGTGATCAGTTCCTTCGGGTCGGCCGATTGATCGGGATTGGCGATGGAAACGCCCGAACCCGAGTAGGAGACAGCATCACGCTTCTCACCGATGGTGGCGTGGATGTCGAGCACCATGTTCCCGTCGGAGCGCATGGTCACGTAGTCGACTCCGCGCACTGGCCGCTCCCCATCCCAGTGTGAGCTCGTCGCTGTTCCCTTGAACGGGAAGTCGATCCGCATCCCTGCCGGGGCCTTGCCGATCACGTTCATTCCCAGATCGGCCTCGATCTTGCAGAACTCTTCAAGTGATGGCATCGGGCGGATCCTCTCTATTCGACTGGGTTGGTCACCGTAGCCGGGATTCGGCGAGCAGAGTCTCGACCTCTTCGTCAGAGGTTTGCCTGAAATCCCCATACCAGGCACCCACCGCCTGGAAGTAACGCGGCTGACTGAGAACGACCAACCGATCGACGATTCTTCCGAGCCGTAGCGAAGTGTCCCTGGGCGCCACTGGCACGGCTACCCACACCGCTCCAGCACCCAAATGTCGAAGAGCCTCGATTCCCGCCTCCGCGGTGGAACCGGTGGCAAGCCCGTCGTCCACTATCACTGCGGTGCGGCCGACGACTTTCACCGCCTCAGCCGTGCCGCGATACATCTCGAGCCGCCGAGCCAGTTCGAGGCGTTCTCGTTCGACACCTGCCAGGAACGCCTCCTCCGACACACCGGCCAGGGCAAGGACTTCTTCGTTGCGAATGACCACGTCGTGCTCGGCAACGGCGCCCATCGCCAGTTCACGCTGTGAAGGGACGCCGACCTTGCGTACGACGAGCACATCGAGTTCACACCCAAGTGCCGCCGCTACTTCGAAACCAACCGGCATTCCTCCGCGGGGAAGTGCGAGAACGACCGGATCGATGGGCGCTAATTCGGCGACCGCTCGACCCAGTTCCTTTCCGGCCGCCCGACGGTTCTGGAACTGCATGACCTAACCATATCGGCGAACGAACCCATCCAACCACGGCATCACATGATCGAGATACCGCATGGCCTCCCCAATGGGCAAGGTGCGCGCTGCGTAGTTCATCAGCATGATCTGTCGGGCCGCGTGGAACCCGTCCAACTGCCGATCGTCGGCGATCGGCCACTCTCCAACCGACTCGAAGCCCTTGCGGTAGGCATCCCACATCATGTCCTTCTGCTCCTCGAGACGAGTCGAGAACAGGCAGACCGCAGCGTCTTGCTCGGGGAGGGCGATCATCACATCTTCGAAGTCGAACGCGTGGAGTCGGCTGCCCACTTTGTGGACGTTCCACTCGTGGAGATCGCCATGGACAACCTGGGCCCGCTCATAGCTCCACGATTCGTCGATGACCGACTGAGCGACCTGGGATGCCTTGCTGATCGTCGCACGCCTCGGGATGTCGAACAGATGCCCGAAGAGGGGATCGTCGATGATGACGGGATCCGTTGCCTTGTCGTAGTAGAAGATCCGATTCCATCTGCGCATCACCGCGCCCACCGGTGGCCTCCAAGTCTTCCCGTGCTTCTGCAGCGACGCCGACATCTGGCCGAGCAGGCGATAGCCGAAGGTTCCCGATCCCTCCCCCAGAGGCACACCCGGGACCCAGGTGAAGAGCACGCAGGGTCTCACTTCCCCGGTTTCGGGATCGACGTCCTCGGCGACGAGACCGCCCCCCGCGGTCCGAATAGGAGCAACGATGTCGAGATCGGCCTCACTGTGCAGAGCGTCGAGCCAGGCCACCTCGACATCGATGTTGGAGCGGGTGTTGGCGTGGGGTGTTCCCACCCGGAGAACCAACTGCTGACCTGATTCGGTGATCACTCGAAACATCACATTGGAATGGGTGGCGAGATGCTCGACCTCACGCGTCAAGAAGGGGTACTTCTTCAGAACCTTCTCGGCGAAGGGCAACAGCCGCGAGGCTTCTTTTGCGATCCGTGATGCATCCATGGTTGAGATCGAGCAGGCCTCCAGCCCGCTCTTTCGATACTACGAATGATCGGCCCGATTCACTCGACCATCGATGAGCCGATCGTCTCATCTCCGCGTTTGCGGTGGTAACCGTCCCAGAGGGCAAGCATCGAAGGAAGCACGAGGACGGATGCCACCAGAGCCAACCCGATGGCATAGACCGTGATCTGTCCCATCTGCCGGAAAGGTATGAGGCTCGACGTCATCAGCACACCGAAGCCGGCCATCGTTGTGAAGGCCGACCCGGCCAGGGCACCGCCGGTGTGCTTCATGGTCGACCGCATCGCGGCGTCCATGTCGTCGTATTCGCGGCGATCGTCCTGAAAGCGCCTGGCTATATGGATCGTGAAGGGGACACCGATACCGATTGCCAGCGCCGACAGCGTCGCCGTGACAGGGTTGAAGGAGATGCCCGAGAGCTTCATCAGCCCGTAGGTCCACAACACGACCAACGCCACCGGAGCAATCGTTATCACTCCGAGGAACCAGCGTCTCGACTCAATCGTGAAGTTGATGATCAGCACCAGTCCGGCGACGGCAATGGTGATGAAGAGAGACTGGGTTTGTGACTCGGTGAGAGAAGTGACCACCACGTCGCTGATGATGTTGTTGGACGTCGCGACCGCCGACGCACTCTCATCGTTGACCGGTAAGAAGGCCAAGTCGAGGCCAGATCTCAATCCATCGACATTCTCTCCGGCCGTCGTGGTGATATCCCAGAGGAAGGCATCGACCGTGTCCCCCTCGAAGTGAATCACCCGCGATGCCTGATCCGGTGCCGCGGCGAGTAGTGCCTGATACAGCGGTGTCATGTCGGCGTCATCGGAAACCTTCCCACCGGGTCCCATTCCCACCTGCTGCACCACAGCAAGGATCTCGGGCGGGGCCGACGTCGGACCACCCTGGAACATCTGATTGAGGATCGCTACCGGCGACAAGGCATTGGCGAAGTTCCCTTGGGGGGTCTCGATTACCGACACATCCGGAAGCTCAGCCAGGTCATTGTTGGCGTCGACCAGGATGTTGTACATCGCTCCATCGCTGATGTTCCGCTCATCCGTGGCCTCGACGAGGACCTGGGTTTGCTCGCCGAATCCACCACCGAAATCGTCTTCCAGGATCGTGATCGTCTCGACATAGGGAGAATCCTCCGGCAGGAAGTCGGTGAATGAGAACTCGGTGTCGAGTTGGGTGAACCCGTAGTAGCCGGCGCCTCCCAACAGGAGAGCGATGACGATCGTCGGGACCGCCGCATGCTCGGCCAGCAAGGCCAGCTTCTCCATGATCCGGGGCAGCGCTCTGTCGCCGTGGCTCTGGAGGGAGTCGATTGGAAGGGTCCCTCTCCTCTCAGCGCGCCGATCCAGGAGGATCCGAATCGAAGGGACAAAGGTGAGCATCAGCAGGAAGGCAACGAAGATGCCAACCGAGGCCAGGATCCCGAAGTCCTTCAGCGCCGGAACCGGGTTGAAGACGTTGGTAAGGAAGCCGATGACGGTGGTGACGGTCGCCAGAGCAAGGGCAATACCCACGGTCTTGACAGCGCCACTCATTGCACCGTCAACTGTGTCGCCGGCACCAACCAACTCGCGGTAGCGGGAGGTCAGGTGGATGGCGTAATCGACGCCCAGTCCGATCAGGAGAATGGGGACGATCTGGGTGATCGAGCTGAAGGCGTCTATCACCCCGGCCTGCTCGAGCAGATAACCCAGGCCGTTCATCCACCCGATGGCCATCACGATGGTGAGCAGCGTGAGGAGCATGTCGACGACGGTGCGCCTCGAGGATCCCCGCCAACTCCCGTGTGCTCCTGGCTTGAGCCAGTAGACGAACAGCAGGATCAAAAGAATGACCCCGAAGGCGATGGCGAAGAGCCTGCCAATCTCCTGGGTGAAATCGTCGGTGCCGGAGAAGAGCAGGCCAAGCGAGAACGGTCGGATCTCCAGATCGCTGTCGATTTCTTCGAGATCCGAGGCCAAGGCCACTTCGGCGAAGGACTGCTCGTTGAAGGACTCATCGGCAGTCTCCCCCTCGAAGGCCGAAACAAAAGCCAGGACCATCCCGGACTGTGCAGAGACGGTGGCAGAGTCGTAGTCCTGTGACACAAGACGGGTGAGGAAAGAGGCCTCTTCAGGTGGTGCGCCCTCCAGCGACGCCACATAGAAGGCCTTCACCATCTCGTCGTTCATCTGATCGATGCTGATGCCCTGGGCCGCCATCGCCCCCTCGACACCGGAGAGATAGTGGAAAACACCGGGCCGCTCGGGACGATCGGCGAGGTTTGGCCCGACCTCGGACGATCTCATGACCTCCACGGTCTCAATTGCGGCCTTGAGGCCATCGAGGGTGACTACGTCGCCGCCATCGTCACGGATCACCACCTGGACGGTCGACTCCGAAACCTCCGAACCGAACTTCTCCGAGATCCGCTCACTGGCGGAGATCTCAGGTCCTTCCGGGGCAAAACCCTCGTTGCCACTGGCGACCTCGATGTTGCGGGCGAGGCCAAAGAAGACGACGGTGAGGACGATGGAGAGGATCACTACGACCCAAGGAACTCTGCGCGACAGCGCGGCAAGGAAAGAAACGATGGCTTTCAAAACTGGCTCCTGACTGAATGGCAGGTGAGGCTTACAGTGTCAATGCTCGCAGTACCCGGCCGAAAATGGTAATCAATCGGTGATCGACTCGATGACCTGATCGAGCACTGCAACAAACCTTTGGTTCTCCTCCGCGGAGCCAACCGTGACCCGAATCCACCCGCCCGACGTGGGTCTGACGATCACGCCGCGTTCGGTGAAGGCGGTGGAGACCTCCCGTGAATCCTCGCCTGGCCTGAAGAAGATGAAGTTGGTGTGGCTCTCGGCGAACGGGAGCCCGCGTTCCTCAATGACACCGGTCAGGTAGTGACGAGCAGCCGAATTGGCTTCCACCCTTCGTCGCAGCTCCTCCGGCTGGCCAAGGGTCGCCAGGGCGGCAACCTGCGCCGGTTGGCTCACGGTGAAGGGCTGTTGGGCCTTACGCACCTCGGTCAATGTGTCCCAATGCCCGACGGCGTAGCCGATACGGTGGGCAGCCAGCCCAAAGATCTTGGAGAAGGTCCGAACCACGACCACACGGGGGCCGGCAACTGCGAGGGGGATTGCTGTTCGGTACCGGGAGTCCTCGACGTACTCGAAATAGGCCTCGTCCACGACCGCGATCGTCGAGGAGGGCAGCGTTTCGATGAATGCCTCGATGTCAGCGCTGGGCGTGAGGGTTCCGGTCGGATTGTTCGGGTTGCAGAGGATGACGAGGCGCGTGTTCTCATCTACCGCCTCACCGATGGCATCGAGGTCGAGAACGAAGCCGTCAGCGAGCGGCACCTCCCGGAGCTCGGTTCCCGACCAGATCGCGGCATACCGGTACATGACGAAGCTCGGCCAGCCGTACACGATGTTGGTGCCGGGGCCTCCGACCGCATTGGTCAGATCAGCGATGATGGCAACACTGCCGTTCCCGAAGAGCAGATTGGTGCGATCTACACCGAGCTCGGTTGCGAGAGCGGTGCTCAGGTCCCACAGGTCGTTGTCGGGATATCGATTCGACTCGGCCAGCATCGCCGATACGGCTTCTGCAACTCCGGGGAATGGTCCGTCCGGACTCTCGTTGGCGGCCAACTTGATGATCGATGCGGGATCGATGCCGTGTTCGCGGGCAACATCCTCGATCGGCCGCCCAACCTCATAGGGGTTGAGCGCCTTGATGTCGGGGCGGAAGTAGGGCATGCGACGTGAAGTTAGTCATCGCCGAATCAGGAGGCCCAGAGTTGTGGCAGACTCGTTTCATGGGTCGATTCGAGACACTGACGGTCATCGACACACACGGTGACCTCGTAAGTGAGGATCCGGGCCTCGATCCCGAGATCTACCAGCAGATGTATCGCAACATGGTCCTCTCGCGTGAGTTGGACCGGCGGATGCTCTCCCTCCAGCGTCAGGGGCGTATTGGCACCTATGCGATGTTGGAAGGACAGGAGGCGGTGCAGATCGGCTCTGCCCTCGCGCTGGAGCCCAATGACTTCGTCTTTCCGTCCTACAGAGAGCACGGCGTGCAGATCACGAGGGGCCTCCCGGTGGAGGTCCTTCTCGCGTACTGGAAGGGCCTGCCCAACGCCGATTGGGATATGGAGAAATATCGCACCGGGATCGTCGCTGTTCCGATAGCGAGCCAGCTCCCCCACGCCGTCGGCTACTCGTACATGTCCAAGATCCGAGGGGAAGACACCGTCACCGCCGTGTACTTCGGAGACGGGGCGACATCCGAGGTGGATTTCCACTCGGGCATGAATTTCGCAGGCGTCTGGAAGACGCCCACCGTCTTCATCTGCGCCAACAATCTCTACGCGATATCGGTGCCATATGAGAAGCAAACAGCGGCCGAGACGATCGCCCAGAAGGCCGACGCATACGGCTTTGAAGGTCTCCGCGTAGACGGAATGGACCCGATCGCCATGTATCTGGCGACCAAGCTCGCGGTGCGTCGTGCGCGGAGTGGAAAGGGACCAACGCTCATCGAAGCGATGACCTATCGCTACGGGCCACACGCAACGGCGGATGATCCGACCCTCTATCGCTCTGATGAGGAGGTCGAGGCCTGGAAGGAGAAGGACGCCATCGAACGGCTCCGCCGCTTCCTCGAGAACCGTGGTGAATGGGATGAGCGCACTGGCGAGAAGGTTGCCATGGAGGTAACCGACCGAGTGAATGCCGCCATCACGGCCATCGAGGCCGAGCCTCTCCCTGGCCGTGACGACGCCATTCGCCAGGGCTTTGCCCGCATCCCGCAGCACGTTGTGGAGCAACTGCACGCCATGCAGCGCTCCCACGGGGAGGAAGAGACCCCATTCACCGATGATGAGCTTTGGATAGTGGGCCATGATGATCTCCCCGACGGCGAGACCAGCTCCTGGACCATGGCCGAAGCAATCAACGCGGCTCTGGATCAGGCCATGGAACGGGACAACAACACCCTGATTCTCGGCGAGGACGTCGGCCTCGTTGGCGGGGTCTTCCGTGTTACCGAGGGTCTCCAGGAGAAATATGGCGAGGAGCGGGTGGTCGATACGCCACTCAACGAGTCCGGGATCGTCGGTGCCGCCATCGGCATGGCCATAGCCGGGGCGAGACCCGTCGCCGAGATCCAGTTCGAGGGGTTCGTTTACCCGGCCTTTGACCAGATGGTCAGCCACATGGGCCGTTTCCGCTTCCGCAGCAGAGGCCACACCCCGGTGCCGGTAATTGTGCGCTTCCCCAGCGGAGCCGGTATCGGCGCCCACGAGCACCACTGCGACTCACCGGAGGCCTACTTCGTTCACGCACCGGGACTCGTGGTCGTCTGCCCATCGACGCCGACCGACGCCAAGGGTCTCCTTGCTGCTGCCCTGGAGGGTGACGATCCGGTGGTCTTCCTGGAACCGAAGGTCCTATACCGGGCCGGTCGAGAGGATGTTCCGACGGAGCACTTCACGCTTCCGATCGGTCGTGCGCGGGTGCGGCGTGAAGGGACCGATCTCACCCTCGTAACCTATGGCGGGATGGTTCCCGTCGCCCTCGAGGCTGCGGAGAATGCCGATGCCTCAGTCGAGGTGATCGACCTTCGAACTCTTTTCCCTTGGGATCGCGAGACCGTTCTCGACTCGGTCGCCAAGACGGGGCGACTCCTGCTGATTCAGGAGCCCCAGGGATCTGCCGGTGTCGCCGCTGAAGTAGCCGCCGTGGTCGCCGCGAAGGCCATGTACGACCTCGTCGCCCCGATTGTGAGGGTGACCGGATTCGATGTGCCCTGGCCCCAGTTCGCCATCGAAAGCCATGCGCTTCTCGACGTCGCTCGAGTGTCGGCGGGCATTGCGGAGGTTCTCGAAGGTTGACGACGAGGAAGGCGGCAGTAACCGTTTTCGGCTCGGCGCAGACTTCGCCGGGCACGGCAGAGTGGGCCCAGGCCGAAGCAACCGGATCGCGTCTCGCCCGTGCCGGCCTCGATGTCGTCACAGGTGGTTATGGCGGAACGATGGAAGCGGTGTCCAAGGGTGCGTCCGACGCTGGAGGCCACACAATCGGAGTGACGGCTCCCAGTCAGTTCCCCCAGCGAGAAGGGGCCAACCGGTATATAGCGGAGGTCATTGAGGCCTCCGACCTGACCCACCGCATCGGACTCATGATCGATCGGGCCAGAGCTGCGATCGCCCTACCGGGATCCATCGGGACCGCTACCGAGCTGCTGATCGCATGGAACATCAATCACATCGTTCGGCGGAACGGTGGCACTCCCTTCCCAACGGCCGCAGTGGGGCCAAATTGGGAGCAGTTCTCACAAAGCCTCGCCTTACACATAGACGCCTACCCGGGCGATATCCATCTTTCCGACAACGCGGATCAGGCCGTTGATTGGATCTTCGAGCAACTGGAGATCCGAGAAATCTGAATTTCGCGCTCTAGCCTGAACCTCCCGGTATGAGCCATGTCCGTCCCGAACAGAAAGCTCGCAAGTCCGACTGCCGCAAGGGTCGTCATACTTATGGCGAATCGCAGAACGTCGGAGCCGGTCTTCTCCGTCGAGTGTGCGACCTGTGCTCCACCGTGACCATCGACCTGACCCAAGCCGACGAAGTCACCTCGCCGGTGCTCAAGTCACGGTCGAGCATCCTCACGATGGCAGCCGAGACGATGGCAGCCGAGCAATCCGAGGCCTAGTAGCCGCCGGCCACTCAGTGCCGATCTAACCTGTCGGTTGTGACTCGAGTTGTACGAGCCGCCGGCGGTCTTGTCTTCCGCAAGACGCCCAAGGGCAACATCAAGATCTTGATCGCGCATCGCCCCGACTACGACGATTGGTCGCTGCCAAAAGGCAAGGCCGACAAGGGCGAAACGCCCGAGGAAACCGCCGTTCGAGAAGTCCTCGAGGAGACGGGCCAGCACTGCCGGATCGTCGCTCCGATCGGCACCACACGGCACCGGATCGGAAATGGCGTCAAGGAAGTCAACTGGTTTGCCATGCGACCCCTCCCCGACAGCCCAGGCTTCAAGAAAAACAAGGAGATCGACGCCGTCCAGTGGGTGAACCGCAAGAAGGCTCGCGAGATACTCGACTACGACAACGACAAAGGACTCATCGGCGGAGCCGATCTGAGAAAACTGGCCCAAACCGGGACTATCCATCTCTATCGCCACGGCGCTGCGGGAAACCGGGCGAAGTGGAAGGGCGAGGACCTGGGTCGCCCTCTGACCAAGAAGGGCAAGAGGCAGGCCGAAGCGATCGCCAGGCGTCTTGAGAATGCTGGAATCGAGAGGGTTGTGACGAGCCCCTACGAACGATGCATCCAGTCGGCAAAACCATTGGCAAAGGCCATTGGCGCGAAAGTAGAGGTCAACGCTGCCCTGGCAGAAGACCCGGACGTCGACGCCGCCTACAGCCTGATCGACTCGCTTGTTGGCAACAACGCCGTCCTCTGCTCACATGGAGACGTGATTCCCGCCGTGATCAACCGCATGATGTGGGCGGGCCTGAGCCTCGAGTCCCGCTTCTACTGCTCGAAGGGCTCGATCTGGGAGATCGAAGTGGAAAACGGCAAGTTCACGACCGGGCGATACGTCCCCCCACCCACCGTTTAACCGTTCTGTGCGGGTTTACTACGCGTCACGCGTAACTAACCCGCACAGAACGGCTCAGACGCTCTTCGTTCCTGTCGCCCAGTCGGCATAGAGGTCCGCGTACACACCCTCTTGGTCGAGGAGGTCGGTGTGCTTCCCCCTCTGCACCAACCGGCCCTTGTCGAAGACCAGGACCTCGTCGGCACTCTCGGCCGTCGAAAGACGGTGGGCGATGGTCACCGAGGTACGTCCCTCGATCAGACGGTCCATGGCATGGCGCAGAGCAACATCGAGAACGGGGTCGACCGCCGAGGTTGCCTCGTCCAACACGAGAAGGTCGGGCGATCCGATCCAGGCCCGAACAAGAGCCACGAGCTGCCTTTCACCTGCGGAGAGACTGCCGCCTCGCTCTCCGACCCTGGTCTCCAATCCGTCGCTGAGGCCCTCGACCCACTCGCCGAGGCCCAGCTCGTGGAATGCGGTCCACACTTCGGCGTCGTCGGCTTCGGGACGCCCGTAGCGGACGTTGTTGGCGATCGTGTCGTCAAACAGGAAGCCCTCCTGAGGCACGAAGGCCACCCGGCTACGAAGCTCGGCCAGACGGATGCGCGGCGCGGGAACTCCGCCGATGAATATCGAGCCTTCGGAGGGGTCGAGAAGCCTTACCAATAGTTTGGCGAAGGTGGTCTTGCCAGAGCCCGTTTCCCCAACCACGGCCACCCGGGCTCCGACGGCCACGTCGACCGAAACGTCGGTCAACACGTCGGGTCCGGTCGGGTAGGCGTACCGAACTCCGTCGAACCTCACGCTCAAACCGCCGTCCCGTAGTTCTCGAGGATCTTCGGGCTCCTCGATCTCGATCTCACTGTCGAGCACGCTCATGACGCGACGCAGCCCCGATGCTGCCGACTGGGCGAATTCGAGGGTCTCGACCACGATCTGAAGCGGCTCGATCAGAAGATTCGCCAGGAACAAGAAGGCAATGAGAGTCCCGGCCGTCATCCCCTGGTTGATCCCAATCAGGACGCCGGCGACGATCAGAACGGCGGTGAGGACGCCGGCGAAGATCTCAGCCGTGGAGAACAGCGTGTTGCCGAAACGTGCTGTCACATACTCGATGCGAAACCGGCGATCCAAGGCCTCGGCGACACGGGCTTTCGTGACAGCTTCGGTCCCATAGGCCCGCACCACGGGAATCGCCGAGATCGACTCACTGAGAACTCCGAGAGACGCCCCGACCTCTTTGCGGACTTCGTCGTAGTTCGAGGCCAGGATGCGTTGGAACCAACGCAACATGATCAAGTAGAGCACCACGCCGACGAAGGCGATGAGCGCCAGCCGCCACTCGTAGAAGACCATGACTCCCATGGCCAAGATCACCTGGCTCAGGCCGACGATCAGGCCGACACCGCCCCATTCCATGAACTCCTGAAGCGTGGTGATGTCGGACGTGACCCGGCTCACCAGATTCCCTCGGCGCTCGGCCTGAACATGGAGAACCGACTGGCGCATGATGTGGCTGAACGTCTTGGTACGCAGGTCGGAGAGACCGGATGAGGATGACCGGACCAGACGCAAGAGGGCCACCCTTCCCACGACCACTCCCAGCACGAGCGCGAACAGGGCGATGCTCGCCTTCTGGAGCACGCCGACCATTTCGATCCCGTCCGAACCGAGGATCTCTTTGTCTATGACCTGTTGGATGACGATGGGGGTGACGACCGTGATCGCCTGACCCACCATCGCCAGAACGATGGTCAGCCGGAGTCCCCTTCCGAGGATCGGCGACGCCCGGAGCGCCCGCCGAATCACGGATCCGGTGGTGTACTCGGTGCTCATGACGCTTCCTGTTGGAGTCTGCGGGCTTCGTCCTCATAGGCCTGGACGAGTCGGGCATACGCGGGAAGAGAATGGAGCAGCTCCGAATGCGTTCCGTGGCCGAGGATCGTCTTGTCATCCACGTACACCACCTCGTCGGCGAGTCGGATGGACGAGGGGCGATAGGCAACCACGACGATTGTCGAAGGCAGAGCTGCACTCTTCAGTGCCCGAAGAATCTCGGCCTCGACAGAGGGATCCACGGCAGAAGTCGCGTCGTCGAGGATCATCAGCCGTGGCTTGCGGACAAGGGCCCTTGCCAGGGCCAGGCGTTGCCTCTGTCCACCCGAGAGAGTCGTGCCCCGCTCCCCGAGTTCGGTGTCGAGGCCTTCAGGAAGGTCGGAGATGAACGACTCGGCGCCGGCGAGAGCGACCGCTGTCGCAACTTCCTCGTCACTGAATTCACCCTCGAGAGTGATGTTGCCCCGCACGGTGGTGTCGAACAGAAAGGCGTCTTGGGCGACATAGGACACCTCCTTCGACAACTCCGAGGCGGCAAACGTGCGGAGATCCCTGCCCTCGAGATGGACCGCACCCGTGTCCGGGTCCCAGAGTCGCGCGAGGAGCAGGCAGAGGGTCGACTTGCCCGATCCGGTGGGGCCGACCACGGCCAGGGTGGTTCCGGCTCGAATGTCGAGGTCGAGTCCGGACAGAACGGGCTCGGAGTCGTAGCCAAACCCAACGGTGGAACCGACCACAGGGGCAGCCCTCCGCTTCCTAATAGCCTGCCGGGCACCGAATTCCGTGTGCTCGTCGGCGTCGAAGACCGCCTGAACGCGTTGCCAACCGGCGAGACTGCCCGCGAGATCCCAGAGAACGTAGCCGATTAGCTGGATGGGGAAGGAGAGAAGCGACAGCAGGTAGGCGACGGTCACCACATCGCCCGGCGTCAGGACGCCGGCGTCGATCCTGGCCGCCCCAACAACGAGCATCACAATGATCAGCGCTTGGGGCAAAGCCCGAATGACCACCTGGTAGTTGGTCCATGTTGAGCTGACTTCGATGATCCGGTCACGCAGGGTGTCGCTGACCTCCTGGAATCGGTCCGAAACGTACGGCTCCCGGCCCAGTGCTTTCACGGTCAAGGCGCCGTCGAAGCTTTCGTGGGCGACCGAGGAGACCCGGCCTCGGCCTTTCTGCACTTCCTCCCACATCCCGTAGGTGATCCAGCTTCCGTGAACATCGATCGCTATGACGATGAGCAAACCGACGACCGCGCCCAGGCCAAGCCAAGGGTCGATCGCCGTGATCATGACGATGGTCCCGACCAGGAGCATCGACACGCCCGTGGCATACGGCATGGGGCTGAGCACCCCTGTGCCCTGCTCGACGTCGGAGTCGGCAACGGCGAGCAGGTCGCCAATCGCCTGCCGGTTGAACCAGGACATCTTGAGTGAGAGCTGTTGGGCAAGGAGTTCGTTGCGAACGTCCCGCGTAGTGGCGAATCGGAACCAGCCGGCCGCGGTGCGTCGGATGACTATGCCGACGGCCTTGAAGACCGAGACACCGATGATCAACGCTGCGGCGAGGGGGAGGAGATCGGGTTCGGCTCCCCCGTCGAGGATGGGGATGATGACCTCGTCGGTCACCCACCCAACCGCTAGGGAGGCACCGATGATGGCACCGGCAAACATCGCCGCTCCAAGGACGGCGATGGCAAATGCGGCCGGGTGGCGCTTGACGAACCGCCAGACGAGACGGCTCCCGTCGCGCAGCACAGTCCACGGTGTTAGAGCTTGTTCAGACATGGTTCCACCAGAAGTTACAACTTCAAGCTTGGTTTAAGTCAAGCCCCCTTTTCACCCCCCGGGCCGGGCCGACCTGACCACGTTACGACCTTCGGCCCGCCAACTCCCCCGAATTACCCGCGGGCTCCACGCGACCTGAGGTACTACACCCATATATGGGCCAAACCGCCTCCAGAATCTCGCCCGGTCGCTTTCTCGAGAGAGTTCGCCCCGTATATGGGGCTAAGAACCTGAGGTACGCGGCTCTGTTCGCATCAATCAACCCCGACTGGGTGCCGGCGGCGCCATTCGGTGTGGTCTCGTGTGGAACAACACCATGTTCAACTCCGTGCTGGCCACGATCACGAAGGCGATCCAATACGCCCAGGTGATCAGCACGACGGCACCCTCCAATAACCGGAACACTGTCCTGTCGGCTACCCACCTCGCCGACCGGAACGATGTCCTGGCGGGCATGACCTAGAGCTCTCACCGCGGTGTCTCCCATTCGCAACAAGGAGGTCTGCGGGGTCATCTGGGTTTGGTACCTTCCCGTCCGTGGAACACAAGAAAGGTGAGTTGTACATAGGTCGGCTCTCCGATACCGGTGAGCCGCTCACCATCAAGGCGGACAACCTGACCACCCACGGTGTCATCGTCGGCATGACCGGATCGGGGAAGACCGGGCTTGGGGTGAACATCCTGGAAGAGGCGCTTCTCAGTGACATCCCCACCCTCATCATCGACCCCAAGGGCGATATGGGGAATCTCCTCCTCAACTTCCCCGATCACGACCCCGCGGAGTTCGAGCCGTGGGTGGACGAAGCGAAAGCCACGAGAAAAGGTGTGACGCTGGCCGAACTGGCAGCAACCACGGCCGCCAACAGACAAGCGCAACTACTCGAGCACGACACCAGCCCGGACCGGATGCGGCAACTGAAAGAGAACTCCGAGATCACGATCTACACGCCCGGCTCGGCGGCGGGTGTCGGACTCAACATTCTGGGCTCGCTCAAGGCGACCGATCTTGACTGGGCAAAAGACGCAGAGATCATCCGCGATGAAATCGAGGGTTTTGTCTCATCGCTCCTCCTCCTCGCCGGGGTAGAGTCAGATCCAGTATCCGGTCCGGAGCACATCCTCCTCGCAACGATCGTCGAAACGACGTGGAAGGCCGGCAAGGACCTCGACCTCGCCGGACTGATCGGCCAGATCCCCAAGCCCCCGTTCCGCAAGCTCGGTGTGTTCGACGTGGACACGTTCTTCCCTGCCAAGAAACGCATGAATCTCGCCCTGAAGCTCAACGGGCTCCTCGCCTCCCCCTCGTTCGCCGCCTGGATGGAAGGCGAACCTCTCGACATCGAGGCGCTGATCGGGCGCGGCGACAAGACCAAATGCGCGGTCATCTACATGGCTCATCTGACTGAGTCAGAGCGACAGTTCGTTGTGACGCTCCTGTTGTCGAAGCTGGTCACGTGGATCAGAGCTCAGCCTGGCAGTTCGGAACTCCGGGCCCTGGTCTACATGGATGAGGCGTTCGGTTATGTGCCACCAACCGCTGAGCCTCCGTCTAAGAAGCCGATCATGACGATCCTGAAGCAGGCAAGGGCATTCGGTGTCGGGATGCTCCTCGTCACCCAGAACCCCGTCGACCTCGACTACAAGGCGATGTCCAATGCCGGCACCTGGATCGTGGGCCGACTCCAAACCGAGAATGACAAGCGGCGGATACTGGAAGGCATGCAGAGGATCGACGAGGCCGGCGTTTCGATCAACCTCGATGCCCTGATCTCGAATCTCGAGAAGCGGCAGTTCATCCTCCACTCGGCCAAGAAGTCCAAGCCGAAGCTGTTCAAGCGGAGGCGGTCGATGAGTTTCCGCATCGGACCCCTGACGAGAGATCAGGTGGCAAACCTCATGGGAGACAAGCGTCCGACACCCGCACCTGCCCCCGTGCCAGAGGTTGTCCTTGACCCTGCGACGACGGGTGACGACGACACGGTTCCGGTGGCCCCCAGCGTGGCCGAGGGCGTCGCCGTCCGCTACCTCGACCCCGGCACGCCCTGGGCCGGTGAGATCGGCGCCGACCCGACCGGAACCCGGTTCGAGGCCGCCGCAGCCGCCACGGTCCAGCTTCTCTACGACGACACGAGAGCGGGTGTCAGACACACCGAGACGTACGAAGGCATCATCTTCCCGCTCGACGGGTTGGTCGACGCCAGGGACGTGGTGGCCGTTGACCACGATGATCGTGACTTCGGTGCTGAGCCGCCGGAGGGCGCCACGTACGCCACAGGGGACGTGAAGCTACAGAACAAGACGTTCTGGACCGGTCTGGAGTCCGACCTCAAGACTCACCTGGTTGCCAACCGCCAGGTCCAGGTCTTCCACAACACCGACCTGAAGCTGTACTCCAGAGTGGGCGAGTCTGAGGATGAGTTCACGGCCCGATGCAAGGCTGCGGCGGATGATGCCGCCGACGCCGCAATGGCCAAGCTCGTGGATCGCTACAAGACCAAGATCGACCGCGTGAAGGGTCAGATCTCTACGGCGGACGCCCGGGCACGAGAACTGGAGGGAGACGCCTCGGCCAAGCAACAGGAAGAACTCATGTCTGGTGCCGGCGACCTGCTCGGCGCGCTCTTGGGCGGCAGCAAGCGCTCCAACCCCCTCGGCAAGGCGGCGTCACGACGCGCTGCCAGCCAGAAGGCGAGAGCACGGGCGGAAGCGGCAGCCGACAAGTTGACAGCCAAGCAGGTGGAACTCGCCGACCTCGAAGATGAGCTGTCGAACGCCATCGTTGAGATCACCGATGAATTTGCCGACCTCGCCGACTCGTTCGAAACAGTCGACATTGGCCTGGAGAAGACCGACATCCGCGTTGCCGACATCAAGCTGGTGTGGGTTCCCCGCTAGACCGTGTTCACCAGGGCCCTTAAAAGGTCCCGAATCGACACGACACCCAGCAGCGCGCCGTCGTCATCGACGACCGGTAGATGGCGGTAACCCGACTCGGTGATCCAGGCCGCCGCATCCCAGACGTCGAGATCCGGGTCGAAGGTATCCGGTTCGGCGCTCATCACATCCGCAACGGAAGTCGATGTGCAGTCGACACTCCCGGCAACAGCCCGGCGGATATCTCGCTCCGTGATCAGACCGAGCAGCGACATCCCTTCGACCACGGCCAGCGAACCGAGGTCAGATTCCTCCATCGCCTGGGCCGCCTCGGATAGAGAGGTATCGGGTCCGCACACGTAGGGCGCCTTGCCGACCAGTTCACCGATATTCACAGCGCCACCGTATCCGCTTCTCCCGGATTCCGCTCATCGGGAAAAGCAAAGACCCGCTGAAGGCGGGTCTTTGAATTCACGGAGCGGGCAGATCAGACGAGATCGGCCTCGCGGATGCCGAACGACGGATGGCGCAGGCGGCAGAGAGCCAGCTTCTCGAGCTGGCGAATGCGCTCACGGGTGAGGTTGAACTCATCACCTATCTCTTCGAGAGTGCGCGGAACACCGTCATAGAAGCCATACCGGAGGGCAAGAATCCGTCCTTCACGCTCGGGAAGGCGCTCGATCGACACTCGAAGCGAGTTGGCGACATCCATCTCCTCGGTCATCTGCACCGGGTCGGCGGCGTCCTCATCCTCTATGAAGTCTCCGAGCTGCGCACCGTCCTCACCGATGGGCTGCTCGAGTGAAACGGTGTCGGCAACGCTCAGAGCAAGCTCGACCTTGTCGGCGGTGACACCGGCTTCCTCGGCAATCTCTTCCGGGCGGGGGTCGCGCCCCAGTTCGGCTTTGAGGGAGGCCTGCGCTGCACGGACTGCGGCCAGCGTGTCGTGGAGGTGGACGGGGATTCGAACGGTCCGCGACTTGTCGGCGATGGCACGGGTGATCGCCTGCCGAATCCACCAGGTGGCGTACGTCGAGAACTTGAAGCCCTTGCGCCAGTCGAACTTCTCGACCGCACGGATCAGACCGAGGTTTCCTTCCTGAATCAGGTCGAGGAAGTCGATGCCGGAGGTGTTGGCGTACCGACGGGCGTTTGCGACGACAAGACGAAGGTTGGCCGTTAGGAAATCGTCCTTGGCCTGGGCGCCGCGACGCGCCATGCGCCGGAGCTCCATTTCCTGGCGCTTGCCCGAGTACTTGCCCTCTTCGAGCTTCTCGGCAGCCTCCTCACCGGACTCGATCTTTTGAGCAAGTTCGACTTCCTGCTCTGCCGTGAGCAGGTCGTACTCGCCAATGGCAGTCAGGTATTGAGAAACCAGGTCTGTTGTGAGCCGCCCGCGCTCGTCCGTGAGCTTCGAATGAAGACGGACGCGACGGGGCTTCTCAGCCTTGTTTTTACGCGTATCAGTAGCAGCCATAAGTCTTTAGAACCTCCGCATGTGCACCAGGGTTGTGCAGTGGGGGCCAGCGAAACCCCGAGTCGTCAACTATACGCAAAAGAAGTGCCTTGTGAACCCCCCAATTTCGTCAGCATCTGTATGACGATCTACTCCTCTGAGTCGGTTCCCTCGGGTTTCAGCACCACAATCACGTCTTCTTTGGCGATCAGGCTCAGTTCATTGGGCCCAAACAGCAAAGAATCCGCCTGACTGAGTAAACCCAAATATCGGCCTTCTTGTTCCATCAACTGGGGTGGACCGGCCATCATCGTGGTCGCCAGAGGGCCAAACAGCAGTTCGTCACCGAACTGACCCATGAACCGGTTGATGCTTGCTACGCCGCCGACCCGGCCCTCGACGAATTCGAGGGACATGGTTGACCCCGGAAGCGGCGGCACCATCTCTCCATCGACCATGAAAACCTCGACGAGCCAGGTCCCCTCAGGTGTCACCTGTCGTCCCTTCTCGGCGGTCGTGTTCTCCACGATCAACAGCCTAAGAGGTCGCCTGACTTGACCGGGTTGCCTCGATCGAGCGGGCGGAAACGTGGCGCTTAGCCGATCTTGGAAATGGACCCAGGTTGGTAAACACGCACGCCGTCGTCGGTCACGATCTTGCCGATTCCCGGCATCGGGTAGTGCCCGGCCACGAAATAGGTGTCGGTGTCTCGTAGCTGCTCGAAAACCCGGTCTCTCGTGGCTGCGGCCATGTCGTGATCGTTGTCAACGGGAAGACTCCAATGCGGATGCTCGACCTGGAAGGGGTGATTGCTCACGTCGCCTCCGAGGAGGGTCCGCGTCCCGTTGGAGATGATCGAGATGGTCAGATGGCCCGGTGTATGCCCGAACGATTCAACGGCCGTAACACCCGGAAGAATCTCGGTGTCGTGATCGATGAAGTCGACGACCCCACCGTCAATGAGGGGATTCATGATGTTCTGGGCGGCAGTTCCGAACTCGTCGTTCACCCCCGACCAGAAGCTCCACTCCTTGGTGTGAAAGATGTGGCGGGCGTTTCCGAAGACGGTCTTTCCATCTCGTTGGCTGCCCCCGATGTGGTCGTAGTGCATATGGGTGTAAACGACCCGTTCCACGTCATCCCTGCCAATTCCCAGTGCGTCCACTGCTTCTGGCATCAGGCCGGCCGTCATTCCTGGAGTACCCGCGGCAGCATCCCCAATTCCGGCGTCGATCATGACCGTCCGATCTCCATCTGTAATCAGGTAGCAGCCAAAATTCATTCGCACTTGGCCGGCATCGTTTCGGGGGTAATGCCGCCAGTCGTTCTCATTGGCCCGTTCGTCGTAGGTCTTCGGATCGCGCCAGTAGTACCCGTCCTCGATGACGAAGAGGGTGTAGGCGCCGCAGTCGAGCTTCCACGTCATGTGGCTGATCCTGCCACATCGTCCCACTCCGAGCCGAAGTAGGGGCGCGGGTGATGAAGAGCGGTGAGAACGCCGCTTGTTTCAGGGAGATCGGACCACCCGTCAAGCATGAGTTCGATCGCTGCAACAGAGGCCGTCTTCATGTCGGCTCTGGCTCCCGTCAGGCGGTGTACGAGCATCGACCATGTCGGCTGATGGCCGACGAGCATGAGCCGCTCGACGTCGGGAGCCGATGCGGCAAGGGCGAGCACCCCATCGAGTCCGGATTCGTAGAGCCCGGCATCGAGTGTGATCGGGCAATCCCAGTTGCCGGCCTCGGCAGCCAATTCGACAGTGGTTCGGGCCCTGACGGCAGTGGAACTGATAGCGAACTGAGGGGCGATCCCCTGGGCGTTGATGAGCCGACCCATGATGCGGGCGCTGCGAGCTCCCCGATCGTTCAACGGTCGTTCATGATCGGCGCCATAGGCGGCATCCCAGTCCGACTTGGCGTGTCGCAGCAGCAGCAGGGTCTTCAACGGTCAGTGGGCACTAGAGGCGGGGCCGACCAAGCCTGTCGCGCTCCTCGTCCATCTGAATCATCTCGTCCGTGCCCGAGATCACAATGTCTGGATCGGGGTTGAAATCGAGGTCGGGATCTCGATCCGCGTAGTCGACTGCGTTGAGAATGACCTTCATCGCGTTGAGTCGTGCTTTCGATTTCGAGTTCGATCGAATGATCGTCCATGGGGCCTGGGTCGTGTTGGTTCTCTCCAGCATGCGGTGCTTCATCTCGGTGAAGTCGTCCCATAGGGCCTGAGCCTGGACGTCGATCTCGCTGAGCTTCCACTGCCGCAGCGGATCGTTGCGACGTCTGTCGAAGCGCCTGGCCTGCGTTTCCTTGTCGACCGAGAAATAGAGCTTGACCAGAACGGTTCCCTGGCGGACCAGGTCTTTCTCGAAACCGACGACACCCTTGAGGAAGTCTCGATACTCGGCCTTGGTGCAGAACCCGAAGACCGGCTCGACCAAAGCCCGGTTGTACCAGGACCGGTCGAAGAGGACGATCTCTCCTCCATGGGGGAACTGCTGGACGTAGCGCTGGAAATACCACTGCGTCTTCTGATCCTCGGTTGGTTTGCCGAGTGCGACCACCCTCGCCCGCTTCTCATTCATGTAGCGGTTGACACGTCTGATGGTTCCGCCCTTGCCCGACGCGTCACGGCCCTCGAAGAGAACGATCATCGGGATCCGTTGCGCCTCGAGATGACGTTGGAGCTTGAGCAGTTCTACCTGATAGGGACGAAGAGGCTCGTCTCTGTCGACCCGCGCGAGGAGCTTGTCGCGCTCTTGCTCGAGTTGCGCGACTTTGTCCTCGAGAGTCTCAAACGCAATCGATGGTCCGTGATCAGGCATGGACGTAGATTCTCAGCGGAGAAGAGCTTCCCCGCAAGTCGAAAGACAGACTCCTAGCTACCCGAAGCGGCCTGCACGGCGGCGGCCGCGTTGATTCGGCCGGCGGACAGGACAAACACAGCATTCGGGTCATCGGTGGTCTGGACGAGGATGTCTCGGATTTCCGCCGGGGTCAGGCCCAGTTCCACCAGCAGTGCGGCGACACCCGCCACATAGGGCGTTGCCATGGAGGTCCCGCTGATGGCCTCGTACCCCTCGGAGCCATCGGGCCAGATCTCCGTCGAGCCCGACGGAGCCGTTGAAAGGATGCGGGCACCCGGAGCCGTGATAGCTCTTGGATCTCCGAAGTTGGTGAACCCGGCCGGCAAGTCCAGCTCGTTGGAAGCGTTGACGACGATGACCGGAACGTCGGTGCGGTACGCCTGGATGAAGGTGGCGTCGTTACCTGCTGCCGCAACAACCACCACCCCCGCCGCATCGGCCTCACGAATCGCATCGTTGGAAGGCCCGTTCTTGAACAACCGGCCCAGGAGGTCTGAGGAGCCTCCAAGAGAGAGGTTGATCACATCGGCGCCATTCTCCGTGGCCCAGCGGATTGCTTCCGCAATGCTCTCTCCGTCGCCAACTCCCTCTTTGTTGAGCACACGAACGGGGAGAATCCGAGCGTCGGGAGCAGCCCCGGTGATGCCGATTCCGTTGTCCTTGATTGCCGCGGCGATCCCGGCGACGTGGGTCCCGTGGCCGTTCTCGTCCTGAGGCTCGCGATCACCGTCGACGAAGTCGCGCCCCCTCTCGAGCTTCGACTTCAGATCGGGGTGATCGAGGTCGACGCCCGTGTCGATGATCGCAATCACCACTCCCTTGCCGGTCGCCGTTTCCCAAGCCTCGGGAAGA
Source organism: Actinomycetota bacterium (assembly GCA_034658975.1). GTDB lineage: Bacteria > Actinomycetota > Acidimicrobiia > Spongiisociales > ZC4RG35 > SZUA-217. The sequence continues at coordinate 14,619 of JAYEGJ010000001.1, read as the reverse complement.
TCCATCAGATCGAGCGCGTACTGCTCTTCGATGAACGGGTCGGGACCAACTTCTGTGCCAGCACAAGCCGAGGCCAGGAGTGCCACGACCAGGAGGATGCTCAGTTTTCGCATGGGGCGAATTTATCGAGCTGTAAGAATCAGGACGATTCCGGGGTGCGTGCCCCCCTCCCCCAAGAGCGAAGCGACCGTCTCCTCCCCCAGGAGCGAAGCGACGTTGGGGGAGGTGGCGCCGAAGGCGACGGAGGGGGTAAGGCCACAATCATTGGTGCGGCGGGCCACTAGTCCAACTCGCTCCGGCCGAAATAGCCGGACAGCGTCTCCGGGGTCAAGATGGCTACCTGGAGGACGTTGGGCAGGGATTGGGCGACCCACTCCTCGAGAAACTCGGCACCTCGATCCTTCTCCATGACAGCACGTAGCAAAGGGACCGGATCATCATCGGTGAACCTGATGGGACCCTCGGCCATCACATACCACTGTTCCACGCTTCTGGGGCCGTAGTCCTCGGCCTCGATCGTCATGGTGGCGCGACCCGTCTTCCGAATCAGTTTCCCGTGTTGGGAATCGGGAGACGTGATCATGCGGAACTCGCCGGCGGCGAAGAGGAACGACATCGGAACCGCCAGAGGACCCCTCTCCTTTCGGCTCACCGAGAGAATCGCCTGGAGGGAATCCGACAGACGCTCCTCGATCTCGGACATGGGCATCGACCGCATGGCGTCGAGATTACGACTTCCTTGCAGCGGCAAGCACGGCCAACACAAATGCCCGGATGCCGCCAGCGTCGAGGCCGCGAGCCCTCCGATGCCAGGTCCCCCACCACGCGGGTAAAGCGCTCTCGCATGGTGTCAGTCATGGTTCGCTCCCGAGTCGGCCACGACCGCCATCGGGCGACCGGGATGAGGCGCAGCAAGGGCCTCCTCGATCGCGTCGAGATCACGGCCGTCTACCTGGCGGGACTCCCAACCCTCGACCTCGAACCGGGACCCGATACCTCCTGGCCATCCCAGATAAGGGCTGGCGTTATCGATCACGACCACTGTGAGCCTGTCCAATCCGAACCGGGCAGCGACAGCGATGGCTTCGTGATTCGATCCTTCGCCGAGTTCCCCGTCACCGATGAGACAGAACACGCGACCGCCCGCGTCGGCGAGACGGACCCCCAGCGCCATGCCCACTGCGATGGGCAGCCCATGGCCGAGGGACCCGGATGAAATCTCCACACCGGGAATCAGGGTCCGATCGGGGTGATGTCCGAGTCTCGAGTCGAAATCGCCAAAACCATCGAGTTCCCCGGGATCGAGAAACCCTTTCGCAGCGAGAACCGCGTAGAAGGCCATCGGACCATGCCCCTTGGACAGCAAGAATCGATCGCGGTCGCGATTGGTCGGATCATCCGGATCGACCGAAAGCACCCGGTCATACAGCGTCCAGATCACATCGAGGGTCGACGAAGCTGTGATTGCATGCTTCTCGTCGCCGGTCATCACCGACATCAGCGGGATGAGATCGGAGTAACCAAGGTGCGGGTGGCCTGGCATCGCCCACAAGCTACAACTTCAAGCACACTTGAAGTCAAGGGCTACGATCAGGCCATGGATTGGTTGACCGTTGGAGAGCTTGCAACGAGAGCGGGCGTCGCCACGTCGGCGCTGCGCTTCTACGAGACCAAAGGGCTCATCGAATCCGAGAGAACCGACGGGAATCAGCGGCGCTACGCGAGGGCAACGTTGAGACGGGTGGCGTTGATCCGCGCCGGACAAGAGGTCGGACTGACACTGTCGGAGCTGGCGAGCGCCCTGGAGAGCCTTCCTCACGACAAGACGCCCACCAAGGCGGACTGGGGGAGACTTTCGCGCTCATGGAGAGACCGTCTCGACGCCCAGATAGACGAGATGACCGCCCTCCGGGACGAGTTGAGCGATTGCATCGGGTGCGGGTGCCTGTCCCTCAAATCGTGCGCCATCTTCAACCCCGATGACTCCGCCGCCGACTTGGGATCAGGACCCCGCTATCTGATGGGGGACGAACGACAGCCGATCAAGAGCTGACAGTGGTCCGTATTCGCACCTGAAGGGCATCGGCCGATGTCAGCACATAGGCAATCCAAAGGGTGTCGGCCACAAGGGTCCACAGCCCGCACCACTGCCCGTGGCACGGACCACGGCGCCCAAAAGGATCGTGATCACGTTGAAGACCAAGACGAACCGACGACTCGGGACAATTCGATGTGCCAACATCGAGGCATGGAAGCTTTGAACGCGCTGGTGCCGGTCCTCGCCGATTCGACCAACGCCTACACGCTGGCGGCAATCCTCACTGTCGCTGCAGCCGCGATCGTGGTGGTCGTGATGCGCGCCACATCGCGTTCTGATGAGGACGAACACATCTAGCCTCCCCTGCAATGGAAATCTTCGACGACATCGTCGCTGCGATCGGCAACACCCCCCTGGTCCGTCTCTCGAGGCTTCATCCCGAGGGAAACCTGGTCGCCAAGATCGAGTACATGAACCCGGGAGGCTCGATCAAGGAGCGCATCGCCGTCTCCATGATCGACAAGGCCGAGGCCGAGGGGCTGCTCAAGCCAGGCGGAACGATCATCGAACCGACATCGGGCAACACCGGTGTCGGACTCGCTCTCGTCGGGGCCGTGCGGGGTTACCGCGTGATTTGCACCGTTCCCGACAAGGTTTCCAAGGAGAAGCAGGACCTCCTCAAGGCATACGGAGTTGAGGTCATCGTCACTCCGACCGAGTACGGGCCGGGTCACCCGGAGTCCTACTACGGAGTGGCCGATCGGCTCGCGGCCGAGATCGAAGGCTCGTTCCAGCCCAATCAGTACTTCAACGACGCCAACCCCCAGGGCCACTACGACACGACCGGGCCCGAGATTTGGGCTCAAACAGAAGGACGAATCGATATCCTCGTTGCCGGGGTTGGGACCGGGGGAACCATCACGGGGGCAGGTCGCTATTTGAGAGAACGCAAACCGGACATCCGGCTCGTCGGTGCTGATCCGGAGGGCTCCATCTACACAAAAGGGCCCGATGGCGATCTCCACCAGTATTACGTCGAGGGGGTGGGCGAGGACTTCTACCCGCAAACGATGGACCTCGACCTGATCGATCGCTTCATCGAGGTGACCGATGCGGAGTCGTTCGAGATGACGCGGCGACTGGCACGAGTCGAGGGCGTCCTCACGGGTGGGTCTGGCGGGATGGCGGTGTATGCAGCTCTCGAAGTAGCGGCCGAGGATCCATCGAAGCTCGTCGTCGTCCTGGTCCCGGATTCGGGTCGCGGATACCTCTCGAAGGTGTACAACGACGACTGGATGACCGGGCACGGTTTTGACATCGCTGTTGACGACTAACCCTTCTTAGACTTCCCGGCTCATCGCACCAATCGAGAGGAACGCGTGCAACACACACTTCTGATCCTTCACATCCTGGCGGCCGCGGCTTGGATTGGCGGAACCATCATGCTGGGCTTCGCCGGGCCAAGGATGGCAAAGGCCGGCGGGCCAGCCGCTGGAGCCTGGCTTCAGGTCACCTTGGACGCTTCGGGGAAGTACTTCATGCCCGCGGCGATTCTCTCCCTCCTGACCGGCTCTTTCCTCGTCGAGACCAACGACGCCTGGGCGTGGAGCGACACTTTTGTGTGGATCGGGGCCGTGGTGATCGTGCTCGCTATCGTCATCGGTTTGGTGGTCAACAAGCCGGCTGCGACCGCCGCCAAGGAGGCCGCCGAAGCCGGAGACATGGCCGCAGCCGCCTCCAATGCCCAACGGGCCGCTCTCGGCGGTCAGATCATCATGTTTCTGCTGATCGCCAGCGAGATCCTGATGGTGACCAAGTTCGGATCTGGCTAGCCAGGCGAAAGGCCCCCTTGCGGGGGCCTTTCAGTAGATCAGCACTGGCATCTCTCGACGTGCGCCGCGGTGGACGAAGTCCGCGGTAGCCATTGCCGGGTGGTCCGAGTTTGGAGTCGCCACCGATCCCCTTACGGGAAGAGCGACGCTTCAGCGGTCAGCGCTGCTCAGCGCTCGGCCACCTCCAGAGTCCTAAAACATTCATACAACGTCGGACCACCTCCTTTCTCTGGTAACGGAAGTCTGCCACACCTTTCCGATAATTGGCGCGGATTTGTGTACCTTCGTCAATGACCGGAAGGGGTTCGATATGAGTAGGGGAATGGCCGCAGCGATTGGAGCGATGGCCTTGTTGGTTGCCAGTTGTTCGGGAGGCGACGTCGCCGAGAGGATCATCGAAGGCCAGGAAGGTGTTGGCGACGTCGAGGTCAACGAAGACGACGGTTCGGTGAAGATCGAGATCGAGGATGAGGAAGGGGACATCTCGGCATCCTTCGGCGCCGGAGAGATCCCTGACGGTTTCCCGATCGATGTGCCGAACGGTGGGTCGGTGATGGCCGTAGTAGAGCAATCGGACGATGCCACTGTCTCGTTGTCCTACAACAGTTCTGAGTTCGACTCGATCGTTGGCTTCTATGAAGACTGGATCGCGGGCACCGGATCGGAGGTCGTCAACAAGCTGGAGGTAGCCAACCCCAAATCCGTAGCCTGGACCGTCGAGGATGGTGACAGTCGGTATTCGATCTCGGTGAGCGACACTGGTTCCGAGATTTTCGTGAACCTGTTCGTCGACCGCTAGAACCGTTTCCTCCCCCTCAAGCGAAGCGAGGGTTTCCTCCCCCAGGAGCGCAGCGACGTTGGGGGAGGTGGCGCCGAAGGCGACGGAGGGGGCCGGAAAGACCCGGCAATCACTTGTGAGACAAGCCTCTAGAGCCGGAGATTTCCGAAGAACTCGTCCCACCATGCACCGATGGCATCGAAGCTCTCGGAGAATGCCCACAGCAGCATGATCCCGAGCGCAACCAGGGCGACGATCGTTGCCAGGTTCCGAACCCGGTAGAGCTGGCGTTGTGACCGATCCTCCATGTAGGACGGTTCGTTGACCGGTGGCATTGCGGGCGAGACCACCTGGGGTGGGTGTGATGCCGTTTGGGCCGGTGCCGGCGTCACCTCCAGAGAAGGCTCGGGTATTGCGTCCGGGGGAGGCTCGGGCTCAGCAGGGATTTGGGGGATCTGGTCCGGGACAGCACCGCCTCCTGTCTCCTCTTCGACCACTTCGGGACCGAGGGTGGCAAGAGCCTGCTCGATGGTCTCGTTTGTCTCAACTTCGGGGGCCGATTGCCCTGCCTTCTCGAACAGCATCTGCTCGTCGATACCCAATACGGCGGCGAGGGCAGAGATGACGGCCGGCTCGGACGGATGCGACTTGTCCCGCTCCCAAGAGCGGATGCTGGCTGGGGAACGTCCAACGAGTTCGCCCAGCTTGGCCTGGCTCAGACCAAGCAGGGATCGTCTGTGTTTGACCGTTCTTCCGAAAGTGCGTTCAGGCATCGAGGAGAAAATGGTATCCGTCTGCAGGAAAGTTCCCAACACCTCTAGGAAATAGGTCTGACCTAACCTCGGCGTTCCACCCTTGGAGGCGTCTGGACGCCTGGTGGGTCCCCCGGTCTTCAAAACCGGTGAGAGGCTGATTCAGTCTCTGGCGGGTTCGATTCCCGTCCGCCTCCGCCACTGCCCTGAGCAGGTATTTGGCACTTCGCTCGCCTGTTGACTCCAACCTACTACCCAGCGACCACGGATTCTCGTGGCAGCTCGGTTGCTTGCACCACACTGTGCACGTCGCCCAAACCATCGTCATGTGTGGTGTTGCCGCGATTGGTGTGGGAAGCGTGAGTAGCCACCAAGACGACGCAGGACCCCCGATTCAGGGGTCCTGCGAATCTCGCTGGTGGTTTTATGCGGCTAGTTGCCCGTCCACCAGATCTCGACCGTGATGTAGCCGCTGTTGTCTCCGTAGCAGCCGTCCACAGTAGGACTGCAAGCATCCATGATCGTGAACGAGACCGGGATACCCACTGACGTAAACGTCGACGTGTAGAGATAGCTCGGCTGGCACGTACCAGGAGACCAGTCAATCGCTGCGGGGGCGACGATATCCCCCGCCCACACTTCGAGGTAGTTCTCCCTCGGAGTACCGATGTCATTACCGTTCAACCAGGTGCCGTCAGGTCTCAGCGAGCACTGTGCATCCGCGATCCCGTTGGCGCCCCAGTTGGCGAATCGGTAGGTTCCGTTCGCCCTCAACTCATAATCGGCACCGTCAACCAGGGCGGCACTGGTCACCACTTCGTTACCAGTGCCAGCGGCATTCCTCGAGGGCACCATGATTGTCTCGAAGAGGCCTTCCTGGACGGTGTAGTTGAACCACATCCCCCATTGCTTGCCACCGAAATCGGTGCCGTTGCCCCAGGCGATTTCGCCGCGGGCCAGGTACTCGACCTCGACCTCGTAGATCAACCCGGTCGGATTGGCCTCCGGGTTCGAGCTACCGGGGTAGTTCCGCACGATGAAGTCGAGCGTGTTTGTTCCCATCACCGGAGCGATGCCGTAGTCGAGGACTGTGCCCCATTCGCTGTTGTCCACGTAAGGACCCTGTACCTCACCGTCTGAACCGACGAACACGCCGTTGAGGTACACCTCTTCAGCGTTGTCGGCCGTCGCGGTTACGACGCTCGCACTCATCGGATAGCCGGGGACTTCGAACTCGTCGGTGAACCATCGCCACGAGTTGCCCGCGATGTCTCCGTCGATCAGAGACGTGTTGGAGATCCGTGTTGCACCAGTAATCGACGGCCAGGACGGATGAACATACGTCGCGACCGCGTCCACGGGACCCGTCCACGCTGCATCGCCAGGAGCCTTGTACTCACCAAGCGGCCCATACACATCGATGCCGGGACCCGCAGCGCTGACTGCCAAGATCTCGGTGACGCCGCTGGTCATATCCGAAACGTTCGCGTGCGCCGCGATGACCAGCACATCGTCGACATCCCACGTCATCGGGATCATGTACCCGTAATCGTTGGCACAGTTGTGAACTGCCGAGTACTCGACCTTGCCCGGGATCGGGTTGTTCTTCTTCGTCTGCGGAATGTCCGTGAGGGCTTTCTCCACGGACCACCCGATTCCGGTCCGCCGCCGCCACCCACCGCGGACTTGTGATCCCGATGCCGAGGTGGCCTACGATCGACACATGGGAAACAGCAAGGTCCCGATAGATCTCGCCTCCCGTCTGAATGCACGGCGTCGATTCCTGGGGTTGAGTACCAAGGATCTGGCCAACCACACCGGCCTGAGCCCAAGCAACGTCGATTCGCTACTCAGCGGCAAGCGATCACCCACACCGGCGGTGGCCGAGAAGCTGATCAAGGCCCTCGACCTGGACGATGACTTCGCCGCCGAGCTACGCACCCTTAGAGGCTCTCGATATCAATCTGGGTTTGCTCAAGGTGAGATCAAGCTCACCGACGACTCCTCCTGATCGAAGAAACGCCGGCCTTCTGGGCGGACACATCAAACGACTTGGCGGGCGAAGGCTGCTACTCCCAACCGAGTGAGCCGCGAAGTTCTTCGAGTTGGGATCGGACGATGTTCAGGTCCTGACGGTGCTGATCCACGGGCGGAACGCATCGCTCCAGCTTGTGGACCAAGTCTGACTCTTGGACCTGGAGCCGCTCAATGGACGTGAGGACCGCGTGATCCTGTTCACTCTGGATATCTGACATCAGCGACTCCACAGTACCGGCGAGCATCAAGGGTCCTGGGATCTCACATCCGCTGACCCGGGCGATGCAAGAGTGCTGTCGGGTGGTGGTCGGCGGAGCAGGTTGCTCAATAGGAGCGGGCCGAGGACGGTGGTGAGTATCACCATCAGGACGACTATTGCGACTTCGGGTTCGCCGATTACAGCGCTGAGGGTGGTGGCTCCAAGACCGGCGAATATGAGTCCGACCTCTCCACGGGGAATCATCCCGACGCCTACGACAAGCTTGCGAAGCGGCTTCCGACCGACTCCCAGGCCGGCTACCACCTTGCCGATCGCCGCCAACAGCGACAAGACGAATCCGGCGATGAGGATGCCCGGTTCGAAGAGCGTCTGGATGTTGATCTGGGCTCCGATGGTCACGAAGAACACCGGTACCAGAAGGTGAGATATCGGTCGGATCTCGGACTGGATACGTTCCACGTGCTCGGCCTGCCCGACAATCAGACCTGCCACGAACGCTCCAACGATCGGATCGAGTCCAGCCAACGTTTCGGCTGCAACGGCAACACCGATGGCGATGACCAATGCCCCAACGATGTAGCTGCCGGGAACCCTCAGTGAGCTCAACAGTTTCAGGAGGTACGGCATGACCAACGCTCCGACGCCGACCGCAACGACCAGGAACACACCCACACGAAGAACAAGTCCCAAGAGGTCACCAGTGGCGAAGCTCCCGTCACTGCCCAACAACGCGACGACGACAGCGAGGATCAGCAAGCCAACAATGTCGTCAACGACAGCCGCCCCGATCACCGTTCGTGCTTCGTCGGTTTCCATGCCCCCGAAGTCGGAGAACACTCTTGCCGTTATCCCGACGCTGGTTGCCGTCATCGCCGCACCGAGGAACAGAGCTACCTCCGTGCTTCCCCCGCCAAGATCGAACAAGAGCGAGGCGTAGTAGCCGAAGGCAAAAGGCACCACCACGCCGATGAGGGCCACGGACACGGCTACGGAACCAAGCCGAAGCATGTCACGCATCTGGATCTGAAGCCCGACCTCGAAGAGAAGGATGATCACCCCCAGTTCGGCAAGCGTGGGGACGATGCCCCCGGCCTGCACATCGATCCACCCCAACAGGCTTGCCCCAACGACCATCCCCATTATCAGTTCCCCAATGACCGGGGGTTGTCGTATCGCTGACATCAACTCGGCGCCGATCTTGGCTGCAACCAGGATGATCAGAAGGTCGACCAGCGACGAGACGATCTCCATCAGTCGCCGGCCATCACTTCAGACGAAGCTCGGTGCCCATGCCGACGATTCTCGCCGCTTCAACGGGCCACGCGCAACTGACCACCTGAGAACCCAGAACGGACCCGCATCGAGAGCCTCCGTGGGCGAGGGTCATACAGACCCCAAGCAACTACCCCAGCTTCTCCCGGTTGTGCCAAGTGACGTGAAAAAGCCTCCACTCACCACGTGCCTTGGCCAGATGGATGAAGTCCACCCACTTGCAGGAGTACACCCGGACGGAGGCGATGTCATCTGAGATGTCGTCGATGATCACCTCGAACTCACAGTCCTCCACGACCGATATCCCGCTCGCCGCGTACTCGACCATCATCTGCGGTGTGATGACCGTGATGGCAGTGACGTCATCTTCATCGGGAGCCAGACGGCGCTTCAAACACTCGGGGTGGTAGGCGCGGGCGTGCCGTTCGGCGTCACCCTCCGTGTACCCCTTGATGTAGTCGAGAACGGCGGTCGTCACGCCATCGATGTCCTCTTGTGATGCTTCGAGGCGTTCCGGTGCCAGAGCCATGGTCTCTCCTCCTCGGTGAGTTCTAGATCAGTTCGGCGATCATCGCTGCCGCCTTCGCTGCCCCGTCGGTTTCCACATCCATGTAGTCGACCTTCCTCCCGATCTCCTCGGCGATCACCGACGCGAGGTGGTCGGGATTGGCGTCGTCGTAATCCATTTGCCGACCGGCTCCATATCGCTCCAGTCGGGCCGGGACGTGGAAGTTCTGCTCAAAGTGATTGCGCAGCGGCAGGTGGATAAACGGGACCTTGGCTGCGGCCAGCTCCATGGTGGTGGTCAGGCCTGCCTGGACGATGGCCAGATCGGCCACCGCCAGGTGCCGGTAGAGCCGATCGACATACGACCGGTACTCCACACCCTCGACCTGGGGAAGTGAATCCGGATCGAGACGGGGTCCGGTCACCACGATCATCCTCAGACCGGACACCTTTCGCCGGGCCGCCGGATAACCATCCACCACTCTCTCGATCAGGTTCCGGCCCACGCCCGAACCGCCGACGGTGACGATGCAGACCTTCTCATCGGGGTGGTACCCGAGTTCGGCCCTCAACTCATCCCGCTCACCGAGAGCGGCAGGGTCGAAACCGGTGACGTACCCGGCGAAGTCGTAGTTGGCCTCGGTCCACTCCCGTATCAGCGGCAGATCGGGACCAAAGGTCCCGGCGATGATGTCATCGGGGTTGCCGACGAAGACCGCCTTGTCTCTGATCCGCTTGTAGCGGGCTATGTGCTCGATCATCTCGGCGTTGTAATCGGCGGCGACAAACGCCTCGCGATCACCACCCGAGGGCATCGGAACCCAGCCAACGAAGTCGGTCATCCAGACGTAGGAGGTCTTCTTGAGGTTGGGGTTCTCGTGAAGGTGGTAGTCGATCTCCCACGTCTCATCACCGATGACCACGTCGTACTGGCCGCCCGCGACCACCTCGTCGAACAGCATGAAGTTGGAAGCCATGATCTCGTCCATGTTGCGTATCGCCTGAAATGCGTTGAGATCGTGCTCGCCCGATTCGTCCTCGATGTGGCCCGACTCATTGGCCAGATGATGCGACGCGGGATGGATCGTCTCCCCATTGGCGTCGAGAACCCGGGTCACCGGATCTTGTGCCAGCCAGTCGATCTGAAGATCCGGGTGGATCTGGCGTAGCTCTTCGGCAATGGCGACATCCCGTCGAACGTGGCCGAGACCGATCGGCGACGAGACATACAACGCCTTCTTCGATCGACTCGATCCGACGTGCCAGGCGTGTTGGGGCCGCTGGATTCTGTAGACCCTCTCCACGAAGTCCCTGATGAGGTGGTTGACCTTCACCGGCTGCCGGCCAATCGGGATGTGATCCGCGCCCTCGAGGACGACCAACTCGCCACCGAGGTCCTTGGCGAGGGCTTCGCCATTCTCGACCTCGAACAACAGGTCGCCGCTCCCCTGAATGGTCAACGATGGGCAGGTGATGGCCCGGATGCGCTCGGCGAGCCACTCCATCTCATATGAGGGTGGGGGCGTCGATGTCAGCGCGATCACCTCGCCGGTCGTCTCCATGGCCCAGCCAACCAGGTCGTCGTAGAGCTTGGTGGAGTGCGGTTGACTTGTGCACTGATCGAAGAAGAACTCGACGAAATCTGCCCAATCGTCCCGCCAGTGGTTGATGTTGTACTTCTCCCAGTCCTTCGGGTCTGAGACCTCGTCCGTAAGGTGCTCCCACCCGTACGCCAATTCAGCCGTGGGCACGGATCTGAGATGAGCGGGGGCGATCGGGATGATTCCGTCGAATCTTTCCGGGTGCACGGCGGCGAGGACAGTCACAAAAGCTCCGCCCGCCGACAACCCGGCGGCAACGCACTTCTCGGTATCGGTCTCATCGAGCACCGCAATGGCGTCAGCGACCCTCTCGCTCATCATGTAGCGCTCGGGGTTCAGCGACCGGTCGGACTCCCCATTTCCGACCGCGTCGTAAGTGACGACTCGGAAGTGGCGCGATAGATAGGGAATCTGCATCTTCCAGTTGCGCGAGTAGGCGGCCTGCCATGTCGGAGCCAACAAGATCGTCGGACCCTCGTTCTCGTAGACCTCGTAGTAGACCCGAGCGCCGTTGCGCTCTATGTAGCCGTCGCGATCGGGATATCTAGCCCTCATCCTTCTCCTCGGCGATCCTGATCAAATCGCCCACCTTGCGCAGCGCCGATCTCAACGGCATGCCATCGCCCTCCATGTCGAGAAGGATCAATGCCTCCGCCCCTAGAAACGCCGAGGCCACCAGAGCGGCGACCTCCTCTACGGTGAACAGTGGTGGGAGAAGCCCCTTCTCGTCGGTCTCCCGGGCAAGATCGATCAGTACGGAATTCCACTCCCGATAGATCTCGGCCATCTCCTTACCCAGGGGTTCGGAGGACCACCCTGCCGCGGTCATCTCCTGGAGGACACGGACGTAACCGGAGGCCAGGTCCTCGTCGTAGTAATCACACGCGATCTCCCACTTCCTCCACACCGGGATCTCCCGAGCGAACATTTCACTCTGCCTCCCTACCAGCGCTTCGTTTTCCTTCCGGAGGAGACTGAGGATGAGGTCCTCCCTGGAGCCGAAGTGGTAGTGAATCTGGGAAAGGGGAACACCGGCATGTTGCGCCACCTTGCGGGTAGTCAGGGCGGCGAACCCGTCGGCCAGCAGACAAGCTCTTGCTGCATCGAGAATCCTGGTTGCTGTGTCCTGCTTCGACATCCGTTATCCGAGAATACGGTCATGCATCACCGATTGAGAGGTGGCCAAACCAGCGCTTTGGATGAAGCTCCGATTCCGGATGGCCCGCGAGTTGCCGTCGGGCCATCCAAGGGCCGTCATCTCAATCCCTACTCGGGATCTCTCCTAGAGCTTCCCAACAACGTGGGCGAGTACTTGTGACATCTGGTCGTGGGGGCTGAATTCGACCATCCTGACCGCTTCCTCGACCAGGATGGTGTGCCCGGACGGCCAGTAGTAGATCTCGCCGGCTCCAACGGTCTCCTGAGTGCCGTCCTGGTAGGTCACGAGGATCTTGCCCTCAATGACGAATCCCCAGTGTGGGCACTGGCAGTAATTGTGCTCGAGACCCTCCAGGAGGGGGGTGAAGTCCAGACCGGCCGGGTACTCCATGTACGCGCTGGTCATCCCTCCCCAGTCTTGTCCCCGGACCATCTCCCCGAGCGCTTCATGAGCGATCGGAATGTCTTTGACGTTACTCTTCATGTTCACTGTCTCCTTCTGGCTAAACAGACCTCGCGGCGGTGCTGGATCGTTGCTTGCCGACGCCGCGCATTGCCGGTTGTGTATGGGTGTTGACCTGACCCACATTCAGGTTTCTGTCTCCTCTCCCTACTCGGTCGATCGACCGATTTAGTTACTATACGGAGGAGCCCGGCAACGGTCAAGGGGCAATTTCTTCAATAATGAGAAGGGGAATCAGCGTCTCGGGGTGTATCGACCCTCCCTGTCGGACGCGAATCAGCCTTCGCTTCGACGCCGCTCGGCCACCACCCTGAGGTCCCTGGGGTCAACAACTGCCAACCGAGCGGCCTCAATGAGCCCGGTGATGCTCCCGCCACTGACCGTCAACATGTCGTCGATGACGCTTATGGGCGGGGTGACCTCTCCGTAGCAGTCATGCCATGCGAGTTCGGTGAGCTCCAGAAGGTCCAGGGCCCTCGGAACCAGATCCTCGCCGAACAGTGCCGCGACCTGAGGTTCCCGCTCATCGCGTCGTTCTGCTCGACTCACGGCCATCAGCGTCGCTGCGCCTCCGCCACGGCGATCGCCGACATGTTCACCACGTCGGTAACCGAGGCGTCTCTCTGAAGGACGTGGACTGTCTTCGAGAGACCGTTGAGTATCGGTCCGATCACTTCGGCCCCGGCCAGGCGGTTGAGGAGCTTGTAGGCGGCGTTGGCCGCGGTGAGGTTGGGAAAGACCAGGATGTTGGCTGCTCTCGAGAGCGGACCGTCGGGACGCCGTTGAGTGAGCAGGTCGGTGACTACAGCCGAATCAGCTTGCATCTCACCGTCGACAGGCACATTGGGACGGGCCTCTTTGAACAGTTGCACTGCGCGGCGCACCCTCGCCGGCTCCGCACCACCTGCCGAGCCGAAGTCGGAATAGCTGATGAATGCCACTCGAGGCTTGCGGTGGAACTCCCTCTCTGCCGTGTCTGTCGCTGCCATGGCGATCTCGGCCAACTGCTCCGCGTTGGGCTCGATGTTGACGGCACAGTCGGTGAAGAAAAACGGCTGGCCAGCCATGATGACCATGTAGACCGCCGACACGATGGAGCGGCCATCTTCCAAGCTGAGCACCTGGAGAGCAGGCCTGATGGTTTCTGGGTAAAAGGTGGTCAAGCCGCCCAGCACGGCGTCGGCAGCGTCTTCGCGCACCATCAAACAGGCGTACATGTTGGGGTCGGCGACCTGACGCTCGGCCTCATGTAAGGACAAACCTCGATGGCGTCGCAGTTTCTCGAGGACACGCGCGTAGCGGTTGTGTTCGGGGCCTCCGGCCGCTGGATCGATCACTTCCATGCCGTCCAGCTTTATGCCGGCGCCGGCGGCCAGGTCAACGATCTTCTCGCCGTCGCCCAGGAGGATCGGGCTTGCGATGCCCTCATCGGCAACACGGCGCGCCGCACGAATGATCCGAAGATCGTCGGCATGGGGGTAGGCGACCCGCTTCGGCTCCTCGATGGCCCGGGAGGTGATCGAAGTGATCATGCTGAAGGAGGCGCTGAACCGAGCTTGCAACTGAGATCTGTATTCGTCGATATCGCTGAACGGCCGGCGGGCAATCCCCTCTTCGACGGCCACGCTGGCCACAGCCGGAGCCACCTTCCACAGGACCCTCGGATCGAACGGCTTGGGAATCAGGTACTCCCGGCCATACGAGATATGTTCGACGTCGTAGGCGCGGAAGACGGAATCCGGCACCGGTTCACGAGCCAGCTCGGCCAGGGCTCGGGCCGCCGCGATTTTCATCCCCTCGGATACGGCGCGGGCACGAACATCGAGGGCTCCCCTGAAGATGAATGGAAAGCCGAGGACGTTGTTCACCTGGTTGGGATAGTCGCTTCGGCCGGTGGCCATGATCACATCATCACGGGCCGCCTTGGCATCGGGATAGGTGATCTCCGGGTCCGGATTGGC